>NZ_JBJIAJ010000009.1:0-246436 GCF_045310925.1 Mycobacterium sp. SMC-15
CAATCACCATCGGCAACACTCCGCGATCGGCAAGATTCCGCCCATCACCAGGTTGACCAACCTGCCTGGGCAGTACACCTAGCGCGCGCCCTTCGCCCTTTCCCCTTTCCCGCGAGGGAGCGTGTTTGTACGCGACACGCCGGGCTTTTGCGTACAAGCACGCACGCTCGCCGCGGAAAGCGGGGTCAGCCCCAGGCGTGGACGACGTTCTGGGCCGGCTCCAGCCCCAGCTCGATCAGCAACTCGGTGGCGTCGGCGGCCTGCTCGCAGATCGTCGGTAACTCGTCGCGCTCGCGGGCACCGAACGCCTGCAGCACGTAGGCCGCTGGATCTTGGCGCCCCGGCGGTCGGCCGATCCCGAGGCGGACCCGCTGAAAGTCCTTGCTGCCCAAGACGGTCGCGATAGAGCGCAGGCCATTGTGGCCGCCCTCACCGCCGCCCTGCTTGAGCCGGATCCGGCCGAAGTCCAGATCGAGGTCGTCGTGAATCACCACGACGCCGCCGGTGGGGACCGAATAGAACTTGGCCAACGGCCCCACCTGGCGGCCCGATTCGTTCATGTAGCAGCGCGGCCGGGCCAGCACCACCGAGCGCCCGCTCAGGCGCCCGGTGGCCACGTCGGCACCCGATTTCTTGTGCAGCTTGAACGCCGACCCGATCCGCTCGGCGAGCAGGTCGACGACCATGAAGCCGACATTGTGTCGGGTGCGTGCGTAGTTCGGGCCCGGGTTGCCCAGGCCGACCACCAGTATCGGTGGTGACTCGGCCACGCGGTGCTCGGCTTACTCGGACTCGGCGGCCGGGGCCTCGGCGGCTTCCTCGCCCGCCGCTTCGGTCTCGGCCGGCTCCTCGGCGCTCGGTGCCTCGATCACGTTGACCAGCAGCAGCTCGGGGTCGGAGATCAGGCTGACGCCCTTGGGCAGCTCGAGAGCGCCGGCGGTGAACTGGGTGCCGGCCTCGGCGCCTTCGATCGAGATGGTCAGCTGCTCGGGGATCGACAGGGCCTCGGCCTCGATCTCCACGGCGGTGGCGTCCTGAGTGACCAGGGTGCCGGAAGCGGCGTCGCCCTCGATGACGACGTTGACCTCGACGGTGACCTTCTCGCCACGGCGCACGACCAGCAGGTCGGCGTGCTGGATGGTGCGACGGATCGGGTGGATCTCGAGAGCCTTGGTCAGCGCCAGCTGCTCTTTGCCCTCGATGTCGAGGGTGAGCACGGCGTTGGTGCCGGAGTGGCGCAGCACGGCCGCGAAGTCGTGGGCCGGGAGCTCCAGGTGCTGCGGCTCGGTGCCGTGGCCGTAGAGGACCGCGGGGACCCGGCCGGCGCGGCGGGCCCGGCGGGAGGCGCCCTTGCCGGTCTCGGTCCGCACCGAGACGGTCAGCTGGTTGGTGGTGGATGCGTTCTTAGCCATGGGGAACTCCTTGGTTGCTACGGCGTGCATGAGGCACGGCCAGATCGCGACAACCATCTAGGAGGTCCTCGTCGATAACGGCGGCCGAATGGTGGCCGCCCTCGCCGTGACGCCTGGTCAGGCTAGCGCATCGGCAGCTCAGAGCGGAAATTGAACCCCGGTGAGCTGCGCAGACAGCTCCCACAGTCCGGCGGCTGTGGCACCGCGCTTGGCCAGCAGACTGCGGCCCACCGACCCGCTGCGGCCGACAATGCCGAAGCGTGGACCGATGAAGGTGTTGCCGGACAGGTCCTGCGACGCCGCGTAGAGGGTTTGGCGCGCCCCGAAGTCGGGGCTGGTGGCGAACAGGCCGTTGCCGAAGGTGCGCATCACCAGGTCGCCGATCCGGTTGCCGGTCTGGCCCTGCAGGTTGGTGCTCGAATAGCCGGGATGGGCGGCCAGCGCGCGAAGCGGTGAACCCGCCGCCACGAGCCGGCGTTGCAGCTCGCTGGTGAACAGCAGATTGGCCAGCTTGGCCTGGCCGTAGGCCAGCCACGCCGAATACCGGCGTGACTCCCAGTTCAGGTCCTTGAGGCTGATGTAGCCCATCCGGTGCAGGGCCGACGACACCGTCACCACCCGGTCGGTGAGTTTGGGCAACAGCAGGTTGGTCAGCGCGAAATGACCCAGATGATTGGTGCCGATCTGAGCCTCGAAACCGTCGACGGTCTTGGCGTAGGGCACCGCCATGATCCCGGCGTTGTTGATCAGCACGTCGACTTGCGCGGTCTCCTCGGCGAACCGTCGCACCGAAGCAAGGTCCGCCAGATCCAGGGCGCGAACCGTTACGTCACCGGGCATGCCCGCCGCGGCGGCCTGGCCCTTGGCGGTGTTGCGGACCGCCAGGGTGACGGCGGCGCCGACCCTGGCCAGTTCGCGCGCGGTCACGGCGCCCAAACCGCTGTTGGCTCCGGTGACGATGACGGATCGGCCGGCGAACGACGGCAGATCGGTGGCGGACCAGGAGGCCATGGCTGACACTCTAACGAGGCGCCGGGAGCTGCGCCGGAATGCCGAAGCGACTTGAGGAGCGACGTGAAGCCATGGACCACCCTTGGATTGATCGCCGTGATGCTGGCCGCGGTCGGCGGCTGCGGCAACCGGCAGTCGGCCGAGCCCGCTAGCCCGGCGCCGGCCCTGTCCGCCGATCAGGTCCGTCTGATCGCCAAGGAGGCCTACGTCTACGGCTTCCCGATGGTGGACTCCTACCGCATCCGGCACGCCTACTTCGTCGACAAATCGGGTCCGCAGTACAAGGGCGATTGGAATCAGACGCATAGCGCCGCAAGGGTTTACACCCCCGATGACACCACCGTGCAGACGCCGAACTCCGACACGCCCTACACCATGCTGGGCGCCGACCTGCGGGCCGAGCCGTTGGTGCTCACCGTGCCTGCGATCGAGGCCGGCCGCTACTACTCGCTGCAGTTCATCGACACCTACACCTACAACTTCGCCTACGTGGGCAGCCGGACCACCGGTAACAACGGCGGCAGGTACCTGCTGGCCGGACCCGGCTGGACGGGCGACAAGCCCCACGGCGTCGATGCGGTGATCCGCGCCGAGACCGACTTCGCGCAGGTCATCTACCGCACCCAGCTGTTCGACCCGGCCGACATCGACAATGTCAAGAAGATCCAGGCCGGTTACACCGTGGAGCCGCTGTCGGCCTACCTCAAGCAACCCGCGCCAACCGCCCCGCCGGTGGATTTCATTGCGCCACTGGACACCAGACGAGCAGAAGACGTCGCCGAAGTTCTTCGAGATCTTGAGCTTCCTGTTGAAGTACGCGCCGGTGTTGCCGGGCGAGCAGGACCTGCGGGCCCGGTTCGCCAGTATCGGCATCGGCCCCGACGGCACCTTCAACGCCGACGAACTCAGCGCCGAGAGTCGCGACGCCGTCCAGGCCGGGATGGCGCAGGCCTGGGCGGAACTCAACATATTCAAGACGGACAAGCTGGACACCGGCCAGGTGACCTCGGGGCAGTTGTTCGGCACCCGGGAGTTCCTCGCCGGCAACTACCTGTACCGGATGGCCGGTGCGGTGCTCGGGATCTACGGCAACTCGCAGGAGGAGGCCATTTATCCGGTGGTGGCCGTGGACTCCGACGGCGCGCCGCTGAGCGGTGCCAACGGATACACGCTGCGGTTCGCGCCGGATGCGCTGCCGCCGGTCAACTCGTTCTGGTCGCTGACCATGTACAAGATGCCGGAAAGCCTGCTGGTGGCCAACCCGATCGACCGGTACCTGATCAACTCGCCGATGTTGCCGGATCTGACCCGCGATCCCGACGGCGGAATCACCGTCGCTGTGCAGAACCAATCCCCGGGCGCGGGCAAGGAAGCCAACTGGCTGCCCGCACCCGAGGGGCCGTTCCAGATGATCCTGCGGCTGTACTGGCCCAAGGAAGAAGCGCTGGGCGGCACCTGGGCACCGCCGAAAGCGGTGAAGAACTAGCCCGGCTTAGTTGCAGTTGTTGGCGTGCACCCAACGGCCGTTGTAGCCCACGCAGGTGTTGATCGGCGGAGGCGGCGGGGGCGGCGGCGGAGGTACGTCTTCGGGCAGCGGCGCGTAGTAGGCCGGCGGTGGCACCGGGTCGGCGCATCCGCTGACATACACCCGGCGGCCCACCCCGACGCAGCCCTGTGCGGTGGCGGTGCCGGCCGGCGTGAACACGACCACGGTCCCCGGCAGGCTGGTCAAGGCCAGTGCTGCGATGACCCAGATGCGGCGCGACATCACTGATCCAGCAGCGGGCGCTCGGGCTGGGGCAATCCGCAGCGGGCGCGGAAGTCAGCCAGCGGCTGGCGCAGCCCCAGCAGGTCGGAGTGCGCTTGCGGGTTGTCGGCGAAGAAGCTGCGAACCGCCTCCGGTACCTGGTCGTCGGGCCGGTCGTGCAGACCGGTGTAGAACTCGTTGACGTCCGGATGGGCGTAGAGATAACCCGACGTCGAGGCGGCGACGCCGGTGGCCACGTTGGCCATGTCGGCGGCGGTGCAACCGGGCTGCGGGTCTGCCAGCGCCGTGGCCGGTGCCAGCAGGCCGGTCGCGACGGCGGCCGCGCTGAGGCCGGCAAGGCTCAGTGAGGACAGGCGAACGAGGGACATCGCGGAACTCCCTTCAGGCGGGTGCGTCACTTTAACAAGACCCGAGTCCGGTGGGGGTCACTTCGCCGCGACGGTGAAGCCCTTCATGATCGCCTCGACGTCGGTGGCATCCTTGGGCGCCTCTTCTGCTGGGGCGGTGACCGCCAGCTGCACCAGGTAACGCTGTTCGGCCGGCGCCGAACCGGTGGCGATCACCATCCGGAACCAGCTATGCAGGCGCTGACCGTCCATGTCGTAGGTTCCCTGGACCATCGAGGACGGAAAACCTTGGTAGTCCTCGTTGGAGGCGTCCAGCAGTCGGAAGTTCGGTGAGAGCTGGGCGTCGACCACTCCGTGCTTGATGGCCTCTTTCGAGTCGAATTTCCCGTTGAGCTTGACCACACTCAGAATCGCCCGGGGAAACTTCTCGCCCTTGCCGAGCACCAGAGTGGTGGCCGGCAGCATCGGGTTTTCCTTCTTTGTCCAGCCCGCCGGTGTCGGGATCGACACGGTCAGGTCGGTCGGCGCGTTGGGGGCCACCGCCTCGGCGGCCACTCCCTGATCCTCGAGGTAGCGCCCCACGCTGACCGGGGCCTCCGGCTCCGAGGAAGTGGTGGGCGTGCTGCCGTTGCCCCAAATCGAGTGATAGTCAGGGGTTTTGGTGCCGCACGCGGATGTCGTGCTGACTATCGCCGTGCACGCCAGGGCCACGGCCGCCAAGCGCAGCGAGGTCACAGGATCTCGCGGACCGCGTCAATCGGACGGGCCAACCGGGTGCCGTTGCCGGTGACGACGAACGGCCGCTGGATCAGGATCGGGTTCGCGGCCATCGCGTCGAGCAGTTCGTCGTCGGACGCACCGGCCAGGTTCAGCTCGGCGTACACCGCCTCGCCGGTGCGCACCGCGTCGCGCACGCCGATGCCGGCGGCGCTGATCATCTCCGCCAGCTCCGCGCGCGACGGCGGGGTCTTCAGGTACTCCACGACCGTCGGCTCGATACCGTTCTCGCGCAGCAGATCCAGCGTCTTGCGCGAAGTCGAGCAGCGCGGGTTGTGATAGACCACCGCGTCAGTCATGTCAGGCGTCTCCGTCGAAAAGCCCGGTGACTGAACCGTTTTCGAATACCGCCCGGATGGTGCTGGCCAGCAGCGGAGCGATCGACAGAACGGTCAGCGCCGGGAACTGCTTGTCCTCGGTGATCGGCAGGGTGTTGGTGACGATCACCTCGCTGGCGCCGCAGGCCGCCAACCGCTCGGATGCCGGGCTGGACAGCACGCCGTGGGTGGCGGCGATCACCACGTCGACCGCCCCCGCTTCGCGCAGCAGGCCGACCGCCCCGGCGATGGTGCCGCCGGTGTCGATCATGTCGTCGGTGATCACACAGGTCTTGCCGGCGACCTCGCCGACCACCCGGTTGGCCTTGACCTGGTTGGGCACCCGCGGATCACGGGTCTTGTGGATGAAGGCCAGCGGTACGCCGCCCAGCGAGTCCGCCCACTTCTCGGCGACCCGCACCCGGCCGGAGTCGGGGGAGACCACCACGACGTCCTTGCCGTTGTTGAGGTAGTTGTCCCGGATGTAGCCGCACAGCAGCGGCTGGGCGCGCATGTGGTCGACCGGGCCGTCGAAGAAGCCCTGGATCTGGTCGGTGTGCAGGTCCACCGTGACGATCCGGTCGGCGCCGGCCGTCTTGAGCAGGTCGGCGACCAGGCGGGCCGAAATCGGTTCGCGGCCGCGGTGCTTCTTGTCCTGGCGGGCATAGGGGTAGAACGGCAGGATCGCGGTGATCCGCTTGGCGCTGCCCCGCTTGAGCGCGTCGATCATGATCAGCTGTTCCATCAGGTGCTGATTCAGCGGCGCGGGGTGCGACTGCAGAACGAAGGCGTCGCAGCCGCGCACGGACTCGTCGAAACGCACGAAGATCTCGCCGTTGGCAAAGTCCCGGGCGGTCTGCGCGGTTACCGGTACGTCCAGTTCTTTGGCGACCTGATCAGCCAGCTCCGGGTGCGCACGACCAGCGAAGAGCATCAGATTCTTGCGATTGTCTGTCCAGTCGTGGCTCACGTGCTGCCCCCGCCGTAGGAGATTGTGGATTTCGGTCGAGTTAACTCGGGCCTTATGGTACGTAGCCCGGTGCGCGATTTCGCCTCGGGCTGCCTCAACGCGATCAAGCTCACGATGACAGATCGGGTGGAGTCTGGCCGGGTTGTTCGGCACTGTTCGCTCTGTCGGCCGCCGCGGCGGCCTGGCTGCCGGGCCGCTTGCGCTGCACCCAGTTCTCGATATTGCGCTGCGGGCCGGCTGAGACCGCCAGTGCGCCCGGCGGCACGTCATGGCGCACCACGGTCCCGGCACCGGTGTAGGCGCCGTCGCCGATGGTGACCGGCGCGACGAACATGGTGTCCGAGCCGGTGCGCACGTGCGAGCCGACGGTGGTCCGTCGTTTGGTCTGGCCGTCGTAATTGACGAAGACGCTGGACGCGCCGATGTTGCTGTGGTCGCCGATGTCGGCATCGCCGACGTAGGTCAGGTGCGGAACCTTGGTCCCGGTGCCGATGCGCGAGTTCTTGGTCTCGACGAACGCGCCCAGCTTGCCGTCGGCGCCCAGCGCGGAGCCGGGACGCAAGTAGGTGAACGGGCCGACCGTCGCGCCGTCGCCGATCGATGACGAGGTGGCGTGGCTGCGGATCACCGACGCACCGTCGCCCACCGTGACATCGGTCAGGGTGGTGTCGGGCCCGATCGTGCAGTGCGCCCCGACGGCGGTGCGGCCCAGCAGCTGGGTCCCGGGGGCAACCGTCGTGTCGCGCCCGATGGTCACGTCCACGTCGATCCAGGTGGTGCTGGGGTCGACGATGGTGACGCCGGCCCGCTGATGGGTGGCCACCAGGCGGCGGTTGAGCTCGCCCGCCAGCGCGGACAGTTGCACCCGGTCGTTGACGCCCGCCACCAATGCCGCGTCGTCGACATGGCGGGCGTGCACCACTTGGCCGTCGCCGCGGACGATGCCGATCACGTCGGTGAGGTACAGCTCGTGCTGGGCGTTGTCCGAGCCCAGCCGGCCCAGCGCGGAACGCAACGCGGCGATGTCGAAGGCGTACACCCCGGCATTGACCTCGCGGATCTCGCGCTGCGACTCGGTGGCGTCGGCCTGCTCGACGATCGCGGTGACCTCGCCGTCCTGGGTGTGCAGGATGCGGCCGTAGCCGGTGGGGTCGGCCAGCGTAGTGGTCAGCACGGTGACGGCGGCCGGGGCGACGCGGTGGGTGTCGATCAGTGCCTGCAGCGTGGCGGTGTCCAGCAGCGGAATGTCGCCGGAGGTGACGACGACGGTGCCGGTGAAGTCGTCGGGCAGGGCTGCCAGGCCGCACAGCACCGCGTGTCCGGTGCCGAGCTGCTGGTCCTGCAGGGCGATGTCGATGGGAACGTCCAGGGCTTGCGCCAGTTCGGCGACCGGCCCGGTGATGCGTTCGTGCGCGTGGCCCAACACCACCACCAGGTGACGGGGTCCGACGCCGGCGGCCGCTTGCAGGCAGTGCGCCAGCATGCTGCGCCCGCCCAGCTCATGCAGCACTTTGGGGGTGTCGGAGACCATCCGGGTGCCGGCTCCAGCAGCCAGGACGATGACGGCGTCCTGGCCTGCCTCCTGGGGCGACTTGGGGGTACCTCCCGCTTGCGGGGGAGCGTGTTTGTGCGTCGACACGCCGCCTAGCCTGTCATTCTGCGCACGTTCGCGGCAAAGGGGTGGGGCAATTCCGTGAGCTCCGTCGCCAGGACTCGAACCTGAACTATCTGAACCAAAATCAGAGGTGCTGCCGATTACACCACGACGGATCGGTGTTCCGCAGTGACTTTAGTCCGACGACGGCGAGGGCCGCCCGCGGCCCGAGTAAGAAGTCGGACAATCCGGTCTAGTCCAACGGACTACCCTGGTCGCGTGGCTGGTCTGGACAAGGACGGCCGGGCGCCGCGAGCCCGGATGACAGGTAGCGAGCGTCGTCATCAACTGATCGACGTCGCCCGCTCGCTGTTCGCCGAACGCGGGTATGAGGGCACCTCCATCGAGGAGATAGCGCAGCGCGCCAACGTGTCCAAGCCCGTGGTCTACGAACACTTCGGCGGCAAAGAGGGGCTCTACGCCGTGGTGGTCGACCGTGAGATGTCGGCGTTGCTGGACGGCATCACCACGTCGTTGACCAAGGCGACCAACAACCAGTCCCGGCTGCGAGTGGAGCGCGTCGCGCTGGCCTTGCTGACCTACGTCGACGAGCACACCGACGGATTCCGCATCCTGATCCGCGACTCTCCGGCGTCGATCAGTTCTGGCACCTACTCGACCCTGCTCAACGACGCGATCGGCCAAGTGTCGTCGATCTTGGCCGGCGACTTCGCCAAGCGCGGCCTGGACCCCGAGACCGCGCCGCTGTACGCCCAGGCGCTGGTCGGTTCGGTGTCGATGACGGCCCAATGGTGGCTCGACGTACGCGAACCCAAGAAGGAAGTGGTGGCCGCGCACCTGGTCAACCTTTGCTGGAACGGACTGACTCACCTGGAGTCCGATCCGACCCTGCACGACGAATAGGGCATGCACCGCAACGCAAATCGGCGACCCGCACCGCACCGCCTAGAATTGCCCGCATCATGACCGCACCGGGGTACCAGACTGTCCAAAACCCGATTGCGGGGCTCGTAGACCTGGCGTTGACCGCGCCGGCCTTCACCGAACTGATCGAGCGTGCGGGCGACCCGCCCGCCGAACTCGCGCTGGTCGGTCCGGTCGGTGCGCGGCCGTTCACGGCTGCCGCCCTGGCCCGCAACAACCCGCTGCTGGTGGTCACTGCCACCGGCCACGAGGCCGACGACCTGACCGCAGAACTGCGTGGTGTCTACGGCGACACGGTGGCACTGTTCCCGTCCTGGGAGACGCTGCCGCACGAGCGGCTCTCGCCCGGGGTGGATACCGTCGGCGCCCGCCTGCTGTTGCTGCGCCGGCTGTCTGCGCCCGACGACGCCCGGCTGGGGCCGCCGCTGCGCGTGGTGGTCACCGCGGCCCGGTCGCTGCTGCAGCCGATGACCAGCCAACTGGACGCGATCGAGCCGGTCATGCTGGCCGTCGGTGACGAGGTCCCGTTCGAGGAGGTGATCGCTCGGCTGGTCGAGCTGGCCTACTCGCGAGTGGACCTGGTGGGCAAGCGCGGCGAGTTCGCGGTCCGCGGCGGCATCCTCGACCTGTTCCCGCCGACCGCCGAACATCCGGTGCGCATCGAGTTCTGGGGTGACGAGGTCACCGAGATCCGGCCGTTCTCGGTCGCCGATCAACGTTCCATTCCCGAGGTCGAGGTCGGCACCGTGGTCGCGGTGCCGTGTCGGGAGTTGCTGCTCACCGACGACGTGCGGGAGCGGGCGGCCGAGCTGGCGCGCGATCAGCCACAGACCGACAACGCCGTATCGGGCACGGTCGGCGACATGCTGGCCAAGCTGGCCGAGGGCATCCCGGTCGACGGGATGGAGGCGCTGAGTCCGGTGCTGCGGCCTGGTCCGCAGGCGCTGCTGACCGATCAGCTGCGCCCGGGCACCCCGGTGCTGGTCTGCGATCCGGAGAAGGTCCGGGCCCGCGCCGCCGATCTGATCAAGACCGGACGTGAATTCCTGGAGGCGTCCTGGTCGGTCGCCGCGATCGGCGGCGAGGCACCGATCGACATCGAACAGCTCGGTGGGTCGGGATTCCGGGAGTTCGCGCAGGTGCGCCAGGCGGCGCTCGACACCGGGCATCCGTGGTGGACGCTGAGCCAGTTGCCCGACCCGGAGGCGACCGAACTCGACGTACGTCCGTCGCCGTCGGCCCGGGGCCGGCAGCGCGACATCGACGAGATCTTCGCCATGCTGCGGGCGCACATCGCGACCGGTGGTCGTGCGGCGGTGGTCGCCCCCGGCGTCGGCACGGCACGCCGGATCGTGGAGCAGCTGGCCGAATCCGAGACTGCGGCAACGCTGTTGGATGCCGGTGCCGCGCCGCAGCCCGGGGTGGTCGGGGTGCTGAAGGGCCCGCTGCATGAGGGTCTGGTGATCCCGGGCGCCGACCTGGTGGTGGTGACCGAGGCCGACCTGACCGGCAACCGGGTCAGCGGCCCGGAAGGCAAGCGGCTGGCGGCCAAGCGCCGCAACGCGGTCGATCCGCTGGCGCTGACCGCCGGCGACCTGGTGGTGCACGACCAGCACGGCATCGGCAAATTCGTGGAGATGACCGAGCGCACCGTCGGTGGGGCGCGGCGCGAATACCTGGTGCTGGAGTACGCCTCGGGCAAGCGCGGCGCAAACGGCACCGACAAGCTCTACGTGCCGATGGACTCTCTCGATCAGCTGTCGCGCTACGTCGGCGGCCAAGCCCCGGCGCTGAGCAGGCTCGGTGGCAGCGACTGGAGCCAGACCAAGACCAAGGCCCGCAAGGCGGTCAGAGAGATCGCCGACGAACTGGTCGCGCTCTACGCCAAACGTCAGGCCGCGCCCGGCCACGCGTTCGCCCCGGACAGCCCGTGGCAGGCCGAGATGGAGGACGCGTTCGGCTTCACCGAGACCATGGACCAGCTCACCGCGATCAGCGAGGTCAAGGCCGACATGGAAAAGCCGGTCCCGATGGACCGGGTGATCTGCGGCGACGTCGGCTACGGCAAGACCGAGATCGCGGTGCGCGCGGCGTTCAAAGCCGTCCAGGACGGCAAGCAGGTCGCGGTGCTGGTGCCCACCACGCTGCTGGCCGATCAGCACCTGCAGACGTTCAGCACCCGGATGGCCGGCTTCCCGGTCACCGTTAAGGGACTGTCGCGGTTCACCGACGCCCAAGAGTCCAAGGCGACCGTCAACGGCCTGGCCGACGGTTCGGTGGACGTGGTGATCGGCACCCACCGGCTGCTGCAGACCGGGGTGCGCTGGAAAGACCTCGGCCTGGTGATCGTCGACGAGGAGCAGCGGTTCGGCGTCGAGCACAAGGAACACATCAAGGCCCTGCGCACCCACGTCGACGTGCTCACCATGAGTGCCACGCCGATCCCGCGGACCTTGGAGATGAGCCTGGCCGGCATCCGGGAGATGTCGACGATCCTCACTCCGCCCGAAGATCGCTATCCGGTGCTGACCTACGTCGGCGGCCACGACGACAAGCAGGTCGCGGCCGCGCTGCGCCGGGAGCTGCTGCGGGACGGCCAGGTGTTCTACGTGCACAACCGGGTCAGTTCCATCGACGCGGCCGCCGCCCGGGTGCGCGGCCTGGTGCCCGAGGCCCGGGTGGTCGTCGCGCACGGCCAGATGCCCGAAGAAATGCTGGAAACCACGGTGCAGGGCTTCTGGAACCGGGAATACGACATCCTTGTGTGCACCACTATCATCGAGACCGGCCTGGACATCTCCAACGCCAACACGTTGATCGTCGAGCGTGCCGACACCTTCGGGCTCTCGCAGCTGCACCAGCTGCGCGGCCGGGTGGGCCGTAGCCGAGAGCGCGGCTACGCCTACTTCCTCTACCCGAAGGAGAGCCCGCTGACCGAGACCGCCCACGACCGGCTGGCCACCATCGCCCAGAACAACGAATTGGGCGCCGGCATGGCGGTGGCGATGAAGGACCTGGAGATCCGCGGCGCCGGCAACGTGCTGGGGGTGGAGCAGTCCGGGCACGTCGCCGGGGTGGGTTTCGATCTGTACGTGCGGCTGGTCGGCGAGGCGGTCGAGGCGTACCGGGCGGCCTTCAACGGCGAGACGGTCACCACCGAAGAGGTCAAGGACGTCCGGATCGACCTGCCGGTCGACGCCCACCTGCCGCCGGAGTACATCAACTCGGACCGGTTGCGGCTGGAGGCCTACCGGCGGTTGGCTGCCGCTCCCGGCGACGACGAGATCGCCGCGGTCATCGAGGAACTGACCGACCGCTACGGGCCGCTGCCCGAGCCCGCCGGCCGGCTGGTGGCGGTGGCCCGGCTGCGGCTGCTGTGCCGGGCAGCCGGGATCACCGAGGTTTCGGCGGCGTCGGCGACGACGCTGCGGCTGGCCCCGATGACCCTGCCGGACTCCGCCCAGTTGCGACTCAAGCGGATGCATCCTTCGGCCAGTTACCGCGCGACCACCGCCACCATCCAGGTCCCGATCCCGCGTGCCGGCGGTGCCGGTGCGCCCGTCGGGGCGCCGCGCATCCGCGACGTCGAACTCGTGCAGATGGTGGCCGATCTGATTTCGGCACTGGACGGCAAGCCGCAGGGTCTCATCGACGTCACCGGCACGACGCCCGCAGTACGGTAGCCACGATGACCGTTGTCCTGGTCGACCCCCGCCGGCCCTCGCTTGTCCCGGTCGAAGCCCTCACGCTGCTCGCCGGTGAGATCGTCTACACCGAGGAATTGCCGATCGTGGTGCCGTGGTCTTTGCCGGCCGCACGATCGGTGCTCTCGGGCGTCGAAGCCCCGGTGCTGCTGTCTTCGGACCGCAACCATCCCGACGTGGTCGCTCGGCTGGCGGCCGGCGAAACGCTGATCGCGGCGCCGGATGCGCCGCCGGGGGAGCGGCTGATCGACGCGGTCGCGATCATGGACCGGTTGCGCACCACCGGGCCCTGGGAGAGCGAGCAGACCCACGACTCGCTGCGCCGGTTTCTGCTCGAGGAGACCTACGAACTGTTCGACGCGGTCCGCAGCGGCGACGCCGACGAGTTGTGTGCGGAGCTCGGCGATGTGCTCCTGCAGGTGCTGTTCCACGCCCGCATCGCCGAGGACGCACTGGAGCGCCCGTTCTCCATCGACGACGTCGCGGATTCGCTGCTGCGCAAGCTGGTCAATCGGGCGCCGGCGGTGCTTGCCGGCGAGGAGATCTCGCTGGCCGACCAGGTGGCGCAGTGGGAGGAACGCAAGTCGCTGGAGAAGAAGTCCAGAGACTCGATCATGGACGACTTGCCGACCGCCCAGCCGGCGCTAGCGCTGGCCCAAAAGGTGCTGCAACGGCTCGCCCGCGCCGGCGTGCCCGCTGACCTGATCCCGGAGACGATCACCACCGTCACCATTGCCGCCGGCATCGATACTGAAAACGACTTGCGGACAGCGGTTTTGGAACTCATGGACAGCGTCCGGGCCGTCGAGAAGGTGATCATCGGCGAGCCCACCGAAGAGCAGTGGCGCGCCCACTGGCCGCAGCTGTAGCGCTGGCGCCCCGGCACTCTTGCGCCGAAACCGACGTTTTGCAGGTACCTACTCGCACTTTCGCTGCAAAACGTCGGTCTCGATGAGCTGACGCCGGTCAGTTCGGGTTTTCGCCCCAGCTGCCCGGCAGCATCGGCATCCGCGGCTCGGTGTCGAGGCCGTCACCGGTCAGCACAGCGATTCCGGAGGCCTGACGGCTGGTCCCGGTCGCGGTACCGGCGAAGCCCAGCGGGCCGGCACCGGAGTCCGAGGCGCTCGCCGCGCCCGGGGGCCCATCCCACTCCGGCGTCACATCGATGTTCATATCCATGTATTCGTCGCCGAACCCGCGCTGCTTGGCGCGCTGCCGCTGCCGGCGCTTGGCGGCCAGCGCCTGCGCCGTCGCCTCACCGGGGGCGCCCTGGCTCTCCGACGCCTCTTCGTCGGCACTGCGGGAACGCCGCGAACCGCTGGAGCTGCGCGCCGAGGAGGAGACACTGCTGACCAGATACAGGCAGGAGGTCGGCCCGAACCCGACGCCCGGTCCGCCGCCCGCGCCGCCGCCGGCCGGCATGCCGGCGCCCGCGGTGGCGGGGGCGGTGGGGCCCGCCGAGGAGATCGGGTCCGCGCAGGCGCACGCCTCGGCGCCCGCGGGCACCGAGGCGCCCGCAGCGACCGGGGCGCCGACGCTGCCGCCCACCGGCATCGGCGGGGTCGGCTCGACGGCCTGGTCCAGCCCGACCGCACCGATCGCGCCCAGCGCACCGAGCCCGGCCGCTGCGGCCAGCGCCGGCGCCGCTGCCATCACGATCGGGATCGCCATCTGCACCGCGATCTGGCCCATCGGCCACAACAACATCAGCGTGTGAAAGGTGAACCAGCCCAGGGCCCCGGCCAGGATCGGGGACATCCCCGGGATCTGCACCAGCATCTGGGTGACTGCGCTGGCAAACGGAAACGCCTCGATCGGATATCCGTCGACGCCCAACTGCGCCCACAACCACTTGGCGATCGGGTCGGCAAAGCCCATGTTGAACTGCGTGATCAGGTCCTTGAGCTGCTGTTCCCAACTGGGGGCGGCGGCCTCGGCAGCCCCGGGGGCCACGATCGGCGGTGCGGGCGTCGCTACCGGAACCGAGGCCAGCGCCGCGCCCGCGATGCCCTGGTAGACGGTCATCATCTCGGCGGCCTGGACCCACATCCGGGCGTAGTCGGCTTCGTTCAGCGCGATCGGGACGGTGTTGATGCCGAAGAAGTTCGTCGCCAGCAGCGTCGCGTGCACGGCATGGTTGGCGGCCAGTTCGGCCAGGGTGGGCATGCCGGCCAGTGCGGTGGTGTAGGCCGCGGCCGCGGTCTGGTGCAGACCGGCGGCGGCGGTGCTCTTGGCGGCGCTGTCAGCCAGCCAGCTCAGATACGGGGCGTGTGCGGCCGCGTACTGCTGGGCGCTGGGGCCCTGCCAGGTGCCGGCCACTCCGGCCAGTACCGCGTCGAGTTCGGCCGCCACTTCGGCGTATTCGGCGCTCATCACCGAGTACGCCGTCGCCGACTCCAGCAGCGGACCGGGTCCGGGCCCGGCGCTCAGCAGCGCCGAGTGCACCTCCGGCGGCGACGCCAGCCAGACCGGTGCGGTCATCGAACACACCTCCTTTTCCCATTCCCGACGCTCCCGCGATCTTGAGCGATCAATCAGTAGTCGCGTGGTGGGCTGATTTGGTTCCCTGCGGACGAACCTTTGTTTCCAGGCGCCGAATGAGCGACTATGGCGGCATGCGGTGCGAGGTAGTGCGCGAGACCCTGTCGTCGCTGCTCGACGGCGAGCAGCAGGAGTTGCCGGCGCAGCAGGTCGATGCGCACCTGGCATCGTGCCGCGGTTGCCGGCGCTGGCTGGTCGGCGCTGCCGCCCAGGCCCGCCGGCTGACGGACATCAACGGCGGCACCGAGAGTGATGCCGGCCCTGACCTGGCCGCCCAGATCCTGGCGGCCGCCGGGGTGACATCGGTCACCGCCGAGGACGCCGACGACAGCCTCTGGTCGCGGTGGGGATTTCGACGGCCGGCGCTGATTGCCGTCGGCGTGCTGCAGGTGGCGATGGCGGCGGTACAGATCGCCGGCGTCGACTTCGGCATGGTGTCGGCGCACGGCCACGGCCACCCTGCGGCCACCGGCGCGCATTTGCTGCATGAATCCACGGCGTGGTTGTTGGCACTCGGCGGGGCAATGATCGCCGCCGGTGTCTGGCCGTCGGTGGCGGCCGGTGTCGCCGCGATCGCCGGGGTATACGCGGTGGCACTGGGCGGTTACGTGGCTATCGATGCCTACCACGGTCAGGTGACGGCGGCTCGGATCGCCAGCCACCTGCCGGTGCTGCTGGGATTGGTGTTCGCTTTGCTGGTGGCGCGTCAGCGCATGGGCGGCGCAGGCCCGCGCCCGGCCCGGTGGGACGCCGACGGCGCCGCGGACGGGGCCGCTCGCGAGGCTGCCGTCAGTCGCGGCCGCCGGCGCCATCTGCGGTCGGTCAACCGCTCCGAGGGCTCTACGACCATGCGTCGTAATAGCGCCGCAACCGCGGGTCTAAGGTGGGTGTTCATGGCGGGAGCTGACCGGGTCGACGACGATGCAGTCACCGCTCTCGCCGTTGCCGCCGCCGCCGGTGATGCCCGCGCGCTGGAGGCATTCATCAAGGCCACTCAGCACGATGTCTGGCGATTCGTGGCCTACCTCTTCGACGGTGTCAGCGCTGATGACCTGACCCAAGAGACCTTCCTGCGCGCCATCGGCGCGATCCCGCGCTTCGCCGGCCGTTCCAGCGCACGGACCTGGCTGCTGGCCATCGCGCGGCGAGTGGTGGCCGATCACATTCGCTACCTCAAGTCGCGTCCGCGCACCGCCCCGGGCGCCGACCCCGAGCTGCTGCTCGACCGCGACCGGCCTTCCCGTGGTTTCGAGGACGTCGTCGAGGTGACTGCGTTGATCGCCGGCCTGTCCACCGATCAGCGCGAGGCGCTGCTGCTGACCCAACTGTTCGGGCTGTCCTACTCCGACGCCGCCGCGGTCTGCGGCTGCCCGGTGGGCACCATCCGATCCCGGGTCGCGCGCGCACGTGATGCGCTGCTGGCCGATCCGGAACGCGGTGAGCTGACCGGTTAGCCGGCCGTTCAGCGAGGCTCGACGCAGGAGAGCCGAAGCTGGAACCGCCGCATAGACTCGTCTGAGTTCGCGCTGGCAGAGCCGGTTTTTGCGGCGCGCGCGGGCGGTGCGGGCGGTCGGCGGCGTCTCGCCCGTCGACTAGTCATGGAACGATGGACGCAAAACCATAGCTTCGAGGTTGGGGAGAGCGGTGTCGGCGCTACGTTGGCTGCGGACGGCCGCCGTCGTCGGCGCGACGGCTGTGCTGCTGGCGTCCAGTTGCAGCTGGCAGCTCGGTAATCCCATCCCGCAGGGCGTGCCGCCGCCACCCGGAGATCCGGTCCCGCCGGTGAGTACGGACGTCGCCTCCGGCCGGCCGGCCGACCAGCTCTATCACTGGGCCGCTGAGCGGGCCCCGATGCTGGGCATCCCGATCACCGCGCTGGAGGCCTACGCCTACGCCGCGCGGGTCGCGGAGGTGGAGAACCCCAACTGCCATCTGGGTTGGACCACCCTGGCGGGCATCGGCCAGATCGAGAGTCATCACGGTCACTACAACAACGCCACGGTGGCGCGCAACGGCGACGTGCGGCCCAAGATCCGCGGGGTCCGGCTCGACGGCTCCGGAGGAAATCTCCACATCGTCGAGGACGTGCAGCCGGATCTGGCCGATGACGACGGAGTGGTCCGCGCCATGGGCCCCATGCAGTTCATTCCGGAGACCTGGCGGCTCTACGGCGTCGACGCCAACAACGACGGCGTCGTCAGCCCCGACAACATCGACGACGCCGCCCTGTCGGCGGCCGGCTATCTGTGCTGGCGCGGCAAAGATCTGGCCACCCCCAAGGGCTGGATGACGGCGTTGATGGCCTACAACGAGTCGGAGATCTACGCCCGCGCCGTCCGGGATTGGGCCGCCGCGTACGCGGCCGGTCGCCCGCTGTGAGGTGTCTGGTACGGGATAGGCTCCCAGCAGGCCCCCGATAGGACAAGAAGGCCTGCCCCATCACGTTCAAGGAGAAGTCAGTGCCCATCATCCAGCAGGTCGGCGCCCGCGAGATCCTCGATTCCCGCGGCAACCCCACGGTCGAGGTCGAGATCGCGCTGGAAGACGGCACGTTCGCCCGGGCCGCGGTGCCCTCCGGAGCGTCCACCGGCGAGCACGAGGCCGTGGAACTTCGCGACGGTGGCGCTCGCTACGGCGGCAAGGGTGTGCAGAAGGCGGTCACCGCGGTACTGGACCAGATCGCGCCGGCGGTCATCGGGATCAGCGCTGACGATCAGCGACTGGTGGACCAGGCTCTGGTGGACCTCGACGGCACCCCGGACAAGTCCCGGCTGGGCGCCAACGCCATGCTCGGGGTGTCGCTGGCGGTGGCCAAGGCCGCGGCCGACTCCGCGGCGCTGCCGCTGTACCGCTACCTGGGCGGTCCCAACGCCCACATCCTGCCGGTGCCGATGATGAACATCCTCAACGGCGGCGCCCACGCCGACACCGGTGTCGACGTCCAGGAATTCATGGTCGCCCCGATCGGCGCCCCCAACTTCGCCGAGGCGCTGCGCTGGGGGACCGAGGTCTACCACTCGCTGAAGGCAGTGCTCAAGAAGCAGGGTCTGTCCACCGGCCTCGGTGACGAGGGCGGCTTCGCCCCCGACGTCGCCGGCACCACCGCCGCGCTGGACCTGATCAGCACCGCGATCGAGGCCACTGGGCTGAAGCTGGGCACCGACGTGGCGCTGGCCCTCGATGTCGCGGCCACCGAGTTCTACACCGAGGGCAGCGGCTACGCGTTCGAGAAGCAGAACCGCACCGCGGCCCAGCTCGCCGAGTTCTACGCCAAGCTGCTCGACAGCTACCCGCTGGTGTCCATCGAAGACCCGCTGTCCGAGGACGACTGGGACGGCTGGGTGGCGCTGACCTCGGCGATCGGCGACCGGGTGCAGCTCGTCGGCGACGACCTGTTCGTCACCAACCCCGAACGGCTCGAGGAGGGCATCGAGCGGGGCGCGGCGAATGCGCTGCTGGTCAAGGTCAACCAGATCGGCACGCTGACCGAAACCCTGGACGCGGTCACCCTGGCCCACCACAGCGGCTACCGCACCATGATGAGCCACCGCAGCGGCGAGACCGAGGACACCACCATCGCCGACCTGGCGGTGGCCGTCAGCAGCGGTCAGATCAAGACCGGTGCCCCGGCCCGTAGTGAGCGGGTGGCCAAGTACAACCAGCTGCTGCGGATCGAGGAGGAACTCGGCGACGCCGCCCGTTACGCCGGCGAGCTGGCCTTCCCCCGCTACGCGCCGGAGAGCAAGTAGCCGCCAGGGGCCGATGCCATGACCGATCCGAAACGGCCTGACGCCAAGCGGCGTGCCGCGACGTCGCGGCCGGGACGGGGCGGGGAGAACGGGCGTGCGCACCCGCGCCGGTCGGCGGCGGTGCGCCGCGGGACGGGCGCCTCGCGCAACCCACTGCCATCACCGGCCGGAGCGGTCAAACGGGCCATTGCGGCGGCGACCGAGCAGAGCTCGGAGCTGCGGGTCGGTTTCACCGCCCGGCGGGCGGTCATCCTGGCAGCCGTGATGTGCGTGCTCACGCTGACCGTCGCCGGACCGGTCCGTACGTTCTTCGCCCAGCATGCGGAGATGAAACAGCAGTCCCAATTGGAGACCACCCTGCACCGCCAGATCACCGACCTGCAGCAACAGAAGGCCAACTTGGACGACCCCGCGCACATCCGGGCGCAGGCCCGCCAGCGGCTCGGCTTCGTCATGCCCGGCGAGATTCCGTATCAGGTCCAGCTGCCTGGGATGGCTGAGGTGCCGGGCGAGCCGGGCGCCGAACCGCTGGCCGCCCCCAGCGGCGATCCCTGGTACACCGCGTTGTGGCACACCATCGCCGACGCGCCGCATCCCCCGCCGGCGCCGCCAAGTCCCCCGGGGCTTCCCGGTCCGCCCGTACCGGTGGTGTCCGTTGGTTGATCCCGCCGACCTGGACGCGGTGGGCCGGCAACTGGGCCGAGAGCCTCGCGGCGTCCTGGAGATCTCCTATCGGTGTCCCAATGGCGAACCCGCCGTGGTCAAGACGGCCCCCAAGCTGCCGGACGGAACACCGTTTCCCACGCTGTACTACCTGACGCACCCGGCGCTGACCGCCGCGGCCAGCCGGTTGGAATCGTCGGGCCTGATGGCCGATATGACCGAGCGGCTGCAGCACGATCCCGAACTCGCCGCCGGCTACCGGGTGGCTCACGAGTCCTATCTCGCCGAACGGGACGCGATCGAATCGCTGGGAACCACGTTCACCGGCGGGGGCATGCCCGACCGGGTGAAATGCCTGCACGTGCTGATGGCGCATTCCCTGGCCAAGGGGCGCGGCGTCAACCCGTTCGGTGACGAGGCGCTGGCCATCCTGGCCGCCGAGCCGGCGATGGCCGGGATCCTGGCACCGGAGCAGTGGCTGTGACCCGACTGGCCGGAATCGACTGCGGCACCAACTCGATTCGCCTGCTGATCGCCGAGCCGGTCGAGGGCCGGCTGCGCGATATCCACCGCGAGATGCGCATCGTCCGCTTGGGTGAGGGCGTCGATGCCACCGGGCGGTTTGCCCCCGAGGCGATCGAGCGCACCCGCGCGGCACTGGCCGACTACGCCGAGTTGCTGGTGGCACACGGTGTTTCACGAGTGCGGATGGTGGCGACCTCGGCCACCCGCGACGCGGCCAACCGTGACGTGTTCTTCGACATGACGGCGCAGGTGCTGGGACGCGCCGTTGCGGGGGCGGTCGCCGAGGTGATCACCGGCCACGAGGAAGCGGAGCTGTCCTTCCGTGGCGCGGTGGGTGAATTGGACAGTGCTGACGGGCCGTTCGTGGTCGTCGACCTCGGTGGTGGTTCGACCGAGGTGGTGCTCGGCGATCCGGACAACGGGGTGTCGGCGAGCTACTCGGCCAACGTCGGCTGCGTCCGATTGACCGAACGGTGCCTGCACTCCGACCCGCCGACCGCCGGGGAAGTCTCGGCCGCTCGCGAGGTGGCCCGCGAGCTCCTCGGGGCGGCGGTGCAGGCGGTGCCGGTGCGGCACGCCCGAACGTGGGTGGGGGTGGCGGGCACCATGACCACGCTGTCGGCCCTGGCGCACGGCCTTACCGAATACGATTCGGCCGCAATACATCTGTCACGGGTCGGCTTCGATGATCTGACCGCGGTCTGCGATCGGCTGATCGCCATGACCCGCGCCGAACGGGCCGCCCTGGGGCCCATGCACCCCGGCCGTGTCGACGTCATCGGCGGCGGGGCGATCGTGGTGCAGGAGCTGGCCCGCATCATGTCTGAGCGTGCCGGTATCGCCGAATTGGTGGTCAGTGAACACGACATCCTGGACGGCATTGTGCTCTCGATCGCCTAGCGATCCACCGGCGAGCCGTAAAGACGTAAAGGTCGCCTCGTCGAGCGTGAAGAAAGCGTCAACGCTCTCCGACGTTCCGGGTAGCCGGGTCTAACTTTCAGGTCAGACCCGGTCCCGAGAACGGAGTGCACGTGGCTGTCGTGGCGTATCTACTGTTGACGGCGGTGATCTTCGCCCTGCTCGGCGGGGCGTTGAAGTTGGTTGAGCGACTGTGAGTCTTGCCAATGCCGTCGGTCTGACGCTGGCCCTGGCGGTGGCGGCGCTGCTGGTGGCCGCACTGCTGTTCCCGGAACGGTTCTAGTTGAGTACCACAACGGCGGGCGTGTTGTTCCTGGCGTCATTGGTCGTGGCGCTGGCCGCGGTGCACGTACCGTTGGGCGACTACATGTATCGGGTCTACACCCGCGAAACGCACTCCCGCAGCGAGCGATTCGTCTACCGGTCGATCGGGGTCAACCCGGAGTCCGAACAGACCTGGGTCGG
The DNA here is from genome assembly GCF_045310925.1 of Mycobacterium sp. SMC-15. Classification (NCBI taxonomy): domain Bacteria; kingdom Bacillati; phylum Actinomycetota; class Actinomycetes; order Mycobacteriales; family Mycobacteriaceae; genus Mycobacterium; species Mycobacterium sp. SMC-15. The sequence continues at coordinate 21,707 of NZ_JBJIAJ010000009.1, forward strand.
CTATGCGCGCAGTGTTCTGGCGTTCTCCGCGGTGTGCGTGGTGTTCCTGTTCGTGCTGCAGCTCATCCAGGGAAAACTTCCCCTGCACCTGGATGATCCGGCGACACCGATGACCCCTGGGTTGGCGTGGAACACCGCGGTCAGCTTTGTCACCAACACCAACTGGCAGGCCTATGCCGGTGAGTCGACGCAGGGGCATCTGGTGCAGATGGCCGGCCTGGCGGTGCAGAACTTCGTCTCCGCCGCGGTCGGCATGGCGGTCGCCGTCGCGTTCGTCCGCGGGTTCATCGGTCGGCGCACCGCGGTGCTGGGCTCATTCTGGGTAGACCTGGTTCGCGGCACACTGCGCATCCTGTTGCCGATCGCGGTCATCGGCGCGACGGTCTTGATCGCCGGCGGGGTGGTCCAGAACTTTCACCTCAACGACCAGACAATAACGACCCTGACTGGTGCGCCGCAGGCCATTCCAGGTGGTCCGGTGGCCAGCCAGGAGGTGATCAAGCTGCTCGGCACCAACGGGGGCGGCTTCTACAACGCCAACTCCGCGCATCCGTTCGAGAACCCGACCGCATGGACCAACTGGGTCGAGATCTTCCTGCTGGTGGTCATTGCCTTCTCGCTGCCCCGCACATTCGGCGCAATGGTGGGCAACGCCAAGCAAGGCCACGCCATCACCGCCGTCATGGCCGTGATCGCCCTCCTGAGCGTCAGCCTGCTCGGCTGGTCGCAGCTGGCGCATCACGGCACCGTCCCGACCGCGGTGGGGGCGGCGACAGAAGGGATCGAGCAGCGGCTCGGAGTGGCCGACTCGGCGGTCTTCGCCGCGTTGACCACGCTGACCTCCACCGGCGCAGTGGATTCCACTCACGACTCCTATACCAGCCTGGGCGGCCTGCTGACGATGGTCGACATGCAGCTGGGGGAGGTCGCTCCCGGGGGCGTCGGCTCGGGCCTGTACGGCATCTTGATCCTCGCGGTGATCACCGTGTTCGTCGCCGGGTTGATGGTCGGGCGTACCCCGGAATACCTGGGCAAGAAGATCAGCCCGCGCGAGATCAAGCTGGCGGCAAGTTATTTCCTGGTCACCCCGTTGGTAGTGCTGTGCGGAACGGCCATCTCGATTGCGTTGCCGGGCCCGCGCTCGGCGATGGCCAACACCGGACCGCACGGGCTCTCCGAAGTGCTTTACGCGTTTACCTCCGCGGCGAACAACAATGGTTCGGCGTTCGCGGGCTTGGCGGCCGACGGGACGTGGTACGAGACCGCGCTCGGGATCGCGATGCTGGCCGGCAGGTTCCTACCGATGATCTTGGTGCTTGCGCTGGCCGGGGCGCTGGCCGCACAGGGTCAGACCCCGGAATCCATTGGCACGCTGCCCACCCACAAGCCCCAATTCGTCGGCATGGTCGTCGGAGTAACACTCATCCTGGTCGCCCTCACCTTCCTGCCGGCACTGGCCTTGGGGCCACTCGCTGAAGGGCTGCACTGAAATGCATTCGGCCACAACCATCTCCTCGCCGCCGCCCACCGATCATCGGCGGGTATCGGGCGGGCTGATCGACTCCGCGATGCTGCTGTCGGCACTGCCCGCGGCGTTGCGCAAGCTCGATCCCGGGACGCTGTGGCACAACCCGGTGATGCTGATCGTCGAGGTCGGCGCGGTGTGGTCCACGGTGCTGGTCATCGGCGAGCCGACTTGGTTCGGCGCTCTGATCGTGGGCTGGTTGTGGCTGACCGTGGTCATTGCGAATCTGGCCGAGGCGGTCGCCGAAGGTCGCGGGAAGGCGCAGGCCGACGCCCTGCGAAAGTCGAAGTCCGACACCGTCGCACGTCGGCTGCGTGGTTGGGGGCCCAATACGCCCGGCGCCGAGGAGTCGGTCGCGGCGCCCCTGCTGCAACGGGGCGATATCGTCGTTGTCGAAGCGGGTCAGATCATCCCCGGCGACGGCGACGTGGTGGAGGGCATCGCGTCGGTGGACGAATCGGCGATCACCGGAGAATCGGCGCCGGTGATCCGCGAATCCGGCGGCGACCGTTCCGCGGTCACCGGCGGGACGCTGGTGTTGTCGGACCGGATCGTGGTCCGGATCACCCAGAAGCCGGGACAGAGTTTTGTCGACCGGATGATCGCGCTGGTCGAGGGCGCCAACCGGCAGAAGACCCCGAACGAGATCGCGCTGAACATCCTGCTGGCCGCGCTGACCCTGATCTTCGTGGTGGCGGTCGCAACGCTGCAACCGTTGGCGATCTACTCCAAGGCCAACAACCCGGGCGTCTCGGATACGGCGGCGCTCGATGACAACGGTGTCACCGGCATCGTCTTGGTGGCACTGCTGGTCTGCCTGATCCCCACCACGATCGGTGCGCTGCTGTCCGCCATCGGCATCGCCGGCATGGACCGGCTGGTGCAGCGCAATGTGCTCGCCATGTCCGGCCGGGCGGTCGAGGCCGCCGGGGACGTCAACACATTGCTGCTGGACAAGACCGGCACGATCACGCTGGGCAATCGGCAGGCATCGGATTTCCTTCCGATATCTGGGGTGTCCGCCGCCGAGCTCGCCGACGCCGCGCAACTGTCCAGCCTTGCCGATGAAACTCCCGAAGGCCGCTCCATCGTGGTCTACGCCAAGGAGGCCTATGGATTGCGAACCCGGACACCGGGCGAGCTCACCGCGGCGTCCTGGGTCGAGTTCACCGCGGTGACCCGGATGTCCGGTGTCGACATCGGCGGCCGCCAATTGCGTAAGGGCGCCGCCAATTCCGTCAGCGACTGGGTGCGTGGCCACGGCGGGGACATCCCCGCCGAGCTCGGCCGGATCGTCGACGGCATCAGCGCTGCCGGCGGAACACCGCTGGTGGTCGGTGAGGTGCTCGTCGGCGGGCCGGCCGTGGTGCTCGGTGTCATTCATCTGCGGGACGTGGTGAAGCAGGGCATGCGAGAGCGGTTCGACGCGATGCGACAGATGGGTATCCGGACCGTGATGATCACCGGCGACAACCCGTTGACCGCCAAGGCGATCGCCGATGAGGCCGGTGTTGACGACTTCCTCGCCGAAGCCACCCCCGAAGACAAGCTGATGCTGATCAAACGCGAGCAGCAGGGTGGACGACTGGTCGCGATGACCGGTGACGGCACCAACGACGCACCGGCGCTGGCGCAGGCCGACGTCGGGGTGGCGATGAACACCGGCACCAGCGCCGCCAAGGAGGCGGGCAACATGGTGGACCTGGACTCCGACCCCACCAAGCTCATCGAGATCGTGGAGATCGGCAAACAACTGCTGATCACCCGAGGCGCGCTGACCACCTTCTCGATCGCCAACGACATCGCCAAGTATTTCGCCATCATTCCAGCGCTTTTCGTGACGATCTTCCCAGGCTTGGGTCTGCTCAACGTGATGAGGTTGCACAGCCCGCAATCGGCGATCCTGTCGGCGGTGGTCTTCAATGCGCTGGTGATCGCCGCGCTGATCCCGCTGGCACTGCGTGGGGTCCGCTACGTTCCGGGCAGCGCTTCCAAACTGCTCAGCCGAAACCTCGCCGTCTACGGCCTGGGCGGGATCGTGGCCCCGTTCGTCGGGATCAAGCTCATCGACCTGCTGGTTCAACTTCTTCCTGGGATGGCATGACATGCGATTTGCGGGCTTGGTGCGGGGCTATGGGGCCGCGCTGCGTGCACTGCTGGTCTTGACCGTCGTGCTCGGCATCGGCTACCCGGTGTTGGTCTGGCTGGTGGCGCAGGTCCCGGGTCTGCATCAGCGTGCGGAGGGGGCACTGGTCGCCGACGCCGGTGGCCGACCAGTCGCCAGCGCGCTGCTCGGGCAGTCGTTCACCGACACCGCCGGCCGGCCGCTGCCGCAGTACTTGCAGAGCAGGCCGTCGAAGGCCGGCATCGGCTACGACGCCTTGGCCAGTGGAGCGAGCAATCTGGGCCCGGAGAGCATCGTCGACATGCCCGCTGCGCCGAGCCTGCTCACCGAGGTCTGCACGCGCAGCGTGGCCGTTGCGAAGGCCGAAGGCCTCGACGCGGGGGCCGCGTCGCGACCGTTCTGCACCGCCAGTGGGCGGGGCGCCGTGCTGGCTGTGTTCGGCCCGCGCGGCCCCAGCGGCACCGTCGCCCGTCCGACCCGCGTGGTCAGCGTCAATGAGCCGTGTGCCCGCGGTGGCGAACCGTTTGTGTCCGGCTATCACGGCGTTCGGGTGGAATGCGCCCGGCCCGGTGAGGATTACTCGGCCGGCCAGATCGTGCCGGTCCGGGGGGCAGCGGCCGAATATCCGCATGTTCCCGCCGATGCCGTCACCGCCAGCGGCAGCGGCCTGGATCCCGATATCTCGCCGGCCTACGCCGAGCTTCAAATCGACCGAGTCGCCAAGGCCCGGGGGATACGCGCCGAGCAGGTCCGTGCCGTGGTCCGCGCTCACCAGAGCCCCCGACTGCTCGGGTTCCTGGGTGAGGCCCGCGTCAATGTGGTTGCGGTAAACCTGGAACTCGACCACGAGCATCCTGTCCCCGGTTGCTGTTCCGATGGATGATCTATCGGTGAGTGCTTATGGCTCCCGCGCCAGACGTGGGGAGTTGCGCATCTATCTGGGTGCGGCCCCCGGGGTCGGCAAGACGTACGCGATGCTGGGCGAGGCCCACCGGCGGTTGGAACGAGGGACCGACGTGGTGGCCGCCGTGGTCGAGACGCACGGTCGGAGAAAGACGGCGGAACTGCTGCAGGGAATCGAGGTCGTCCCGCCCCGCCTGCTCGACTACCGGGGCAAGCGTTTCCCCGAACTCGACGTCCCAGCGGTGCTGGCGCGACGACCGCAGGTCGTGCTCGTCGACGAGTTGGCCCACACCAATACGCCGGGCAGCGTCAACGCCAAACGGTGGCAGGACGTCGAGGAACTGCTCGCCGCGGGGATCACGGTGATCTCTACGGTCAATGTGCAGCATCTGGAGAGCCTCAACGACGTCGTCGCACAGATCACTGGTGTTGAGCAACTGGAGACGGTGCCGGATTCGTTCGTCCGTCAGGCGTCGCAGATTGAACTCGTCGACATCGCTCCGGAGGCGCTTCGCCGCCGGCTCGCCCACGGCAATGTCTATGCACCGGAGAAGGTCGATGCGGCATTGTCCAACTATTTCCGCAGCGGAAACCTCACCGCGCTAAGGGAATTGGCACTGCTGTGGGTGGCCGACCAGGTGGACTCCGCGCTGGCGAAGTACCGCGCGGACAAGAAGATCACCGACACCTGGGAAGCCCGCGAACGGGTGGTGGTGGCCGTGACCGGCGGCCCGGAATCGGAGACGCTGGTACGGCGTGCCTCGCGGATCGCATCGAAATCGAGCGCCGAGCTGCTGGCGCTTCATGTGCTGGCCGGCGACGGCCACTCGGCCGTTCCCAGTGCGCGGATGGGAAAGATCCGTGAGTTGGCGGCCGGCCTCGGTGCCTCACTGCACATCGTCGTCGGCGACGACGTGCCGACCGCGCTGTTGGACTTCGCCCGGGAAGTCAACGCCACCCAGTTGGTGATCGGGACGTCGCGGCGGTCTCGCTGGGCGCGCTTGTTCGATGAGGGCATCGGCGCGGTGGTGGTGCGGCGGTCCGGCAAGATCGATGTACACATCGTGACTCATGAAGAGTCCAAGCAAGGTTTCCGGATCACACCCATCTCACCGCGGCAACGCCGCGCGCTGCCCTGGCTGGCGGCACTGCTCGTGCCGTCTGTGGTCTGCGCGATCACGACGACATGGCTCGATCCGGTACTGCGCTTGGGCGGGGAGAGTGCGCTGTTCTTCGTCAGCGTCCTGGCGGTGGCCCTGCTCGGCGGTGTGGCCCCGGCAATTCTCTCGGCCGTGATTTCGGGTCTGCTGCTGAACTATTTCCTGATCGATCCCCGGCACAGTTTCACCATCGCCGAAACCGATTCGGCGATCACCGAGGTCGTGTTGCTGTTGGTTGCGGTCGCGGTGTCGGTGCTGGTGGATCGCGCCGCCGAACGCGCCAGGGAAGCCGGGCGGGCATCCCAAGAGGCGGAGTTGCTGGCTCTGTTCGCTGGGTCGGTATTGCGGGGCGCCGACATCGGGACGCTGCTGGAACGCGTCCGGGAGACCTATGCGCTACGGGCGGTGAGCATCCTGCGGATCTCTACCGTCGAGGGCCAGCAGACCGGTCAGACGGTGATTGCCGCCGCGGGCACTGACCCGTGTACGACTATCGACTCGGCGGACACCGCCATCGACGTCGGCGACGACGAGTTCTGGATGCTGATCGCGGGCAGGCAGTTGGCGGCGCGTGATCGACGCGTGTTGTCCGCAGTGGCCAAGCAGGCGGCCGGATTGGTCAGGCAACGTGAATTGACCGACGAGGCGAGCCGATCCGAGGCCGTGATGCGGGCCGATGAGCTGCGCCGCTCGCTGTTGTCGGCCGTCAGCCATGATCTGCGTACGCCGCTGGCGGGCGCCAAGGCAGCGGTGTCGAGTCTGCGCTCCGACGACGTCGGGTTCTCACCGGAGGACACCGGCGAACTGCTGGCCACCGTGGAGGAGTCGATCGACCAACTCACCGCTTTGGTCGGCAACCTCCTCGACTCGTCCCGGTTGGCCGCCGGAGTGGTACACCCCGAACTGGGTCGGGTGTACCTGGAAGAAGTCGTGGAACGGGCCCTGGTCAGTATCGGACGGGGCAAGACCGGCTTCTTCCGTCCGGGCATCGACAGGGTCAAAGTCGACGTTGCTGACGGGGTGGTGCTGGCCGACGCCGGACTGCTGGAACGGGTGCTGGCCAATCTCCTGGACAACGCGTTGCGCTATGCCCCCGATGGCCCGATCCGCGTCAGCGCGTGTCAGGTCGGTGATCGGGTTCTGATCAACGTTGCCGACCAGGGACGCGGCCTACCGCCGGGCGGGGAGCACCTGTTTGAGCCGTTCCAGCGGATCGGCGATCAGAACAACACCACCGGTATCGGGCTGGGCTTGTCGGTGGCACGCGGGTTCGTCGAGTCGATGGGCGGAACGGTCTCCGCCACCGAGACGCCGGGTGGCGGCCTCACCATGGTGGTGGATCTGGCCGCGCCCCCGGCGATCTGACTACGACGGGTTATGCGTGCTTCCAGACAACCTTGTCGACTCCGGCGGCGTCGCGGTAGACCACGCTGTCCGGCGCGGTGCCGTTCTTGACGTCGAAGTAGAGTCGGCCGCTGGTCTGACTGCCCGCGGCGATCGGCCCGTTGGGCAGGCCGTCGACCTCGTTGCCCTTCATCACCGCGAACGTCGAACTGTTGACCGCACGCGCATTGAAGTCAGCGATGTTCGGTGTGGGGGAACCGCTTACCGCCCGGGCGGTCACCTCCGAGTACCAAATGCCGTCGTTATGCCCGCTGGGTTGCAGGTCCGAGACGGTGTAATCGATGGCCCCACCGGGGCTCTGAATCTCTTGGGTTTGGCCGAATCCGACCACCTGGGGGTCCGCAGAAGCCGGTGCCACCGCAAGCATTCCGGCCGTCGTGAGGCCGGCCGCTGCAACTGCCGTCTTCTTGGCGATCTGGGAGAACATCACGGTAAAGCTCCTTCCGCTAGGTTCTCCCAGGCATATCCGCGCCGACGGATTTCAAAACCTCAAAAATTCACACTTCGAATCGGTAGCCCATCCCCGCCTCGGTGAGCAGGTGTTTGGGGTTTGAGGGATCGTTCTCGAGTTTGCGGCGCAACTGCGCCAGATAGACCCGAAGATATTGGGTTTCCTTCGCGTATGCCGGGCCCCACACCTGGGTGAGTAATTCGTCGCGGCCGACCAGCTTTCCCCGGTTTCGCACCAGCATCTCCAGCATTCCCCATTCGGTGGGAGTCAGGTGGACCTCGCCCCCGTTCTTGATCACTTTCTTGGCCGCCAGATCGACGGTGAACGAGGCGGTTTCCACTATTGGCTGGTCGATTTCGGCGGTCGCAGCGTTGCGCCGGGCGGCGGCGCGCAGCCGAGCCAGGAACTCGTCCATTCCGAAGGGCTTGGTCACGTAGTCGTCGGCGCCGGCGTCGAGCGCCTCCACCTTGTCGGCCGAGTCGGTGCGTGCCGACAGCACGATCACCGGCACCGTCAGCCAGCCGCGCAGCCCGGCCAGCACCTCGATGCCGGAGATGTCGGGCAGCCCCAGATCGAGGATCACCACATCCGGGCGTTGCTCGGCGGCGGCACGCAAGGCGCCGGCGCCGGTCGCCGCGGTGACGACTTCGTAGCCGCGCACCGACAGGTTGATCTTCAGCGCGCGCAGAATCTGCGGCTCGTCGTCGACTACCAGAACTCGTGTGCTCATCAGCTCTCTCCTGCCGGTGCGGCCAGGTCTACCACCATGGTCAACCCGCCGCCCGGCGTCTCCGTCGCCGAAATGGTGCCGCCCATCGCCTCAGTGAAGCCCCGGGCCACCGACAGTCCGAGACCGACGCCGCTGGTGTTGTCGCGGTCGCCGAGGCGCTGGAACGGATCGAACACGTGCGCCTCGCCGCCGCGGGGCAGCCCGCGGCCCTCGTCGGCGACGTTGATCAGCACCCGCTCGCCGACTCGGCCGGCCGTCACCCGCACCACGCTGTCGGAGGCGTAGCGCAGCGCGTTGTCGATCACGTTGGCCAGCACGCGCTCCAACAAACCGGCATCGGCCATCACCACGGTCGGGCCCACTTCGACCTTTACCTGGTCCAGGCCGCGGCCATGGCCGAAGGCGTTGCTGCGTTTGCCGATTCCGATCAAGGCCCGCTGCACCACCTCCTCCAGATACACCTTGATCAACTCCGGCCGGATCACACCCGCGGCCAGTCGCGAGGAATCGAGCAGGTTGCCCACCAGGCCGGTGAGCTGATCAACCGATTCCTCCACGGTGGCGAGCAGTTCGGCGGTGTCGCCGGGGGAGAAGTCGACGTCGTCGGCGCGCAGACTCGACACCGCCGCTTTGGCTGCTGCCAGTGGGGTGCGCAGGTCGTGGCTGACCGCCGACAGCAGGGACCGGCGCAGCTCGTCGGTCCGCATCACCGCGTCGGCCCGGCCGGCCTCGGCGGCCAGTTCCTCCTGGCGGACCAGTCCGGCCGCCTGCCGAGCCACCACCGAGAGCACCCGGCGATCACGTGAGGCCAACTGTCTGCCGACCATCAGCATCCAGAACTCGTCGTCGCCGACATCGATCGAGGTATCCGCGAGATCTACCGAGGTGCAGGGGTTTTCGCCGACGGAGGCGACGACTTCGGGCGTCGCGGTGTTCGTCGGGACGCGCACCAGGCTCACCGCCCGCTGTGCGTAGGTTTCGCGAACCCGTTCCAGCAGGGTGTCCAGGTCCGCGCCGCGCAGCACCGACCCGGCGAACAGTGTCATCAGCTCCGCTTCGCGGGAGGCGCGGCCGGCTTCCCGGGTCCGTTTGGCCGCGCCGTCGACCAGGGCGGCCACCGCGACGGCCACCAACAGCAGGACGACTTCGGTCACGGCGACGTCGTGCTCAGCGATGGTGAAATCGCGTCGAGGTGCGAGCACGAAATAGTTGAGCAACACCCCGGACAGCAACGCCGAGAGCACGGCCGGGGCGATGCCGCCGAGCAGGGCCACCAAGAGCACCCCGACGAAGAACAGTGCGCTCTGACCGGCGTCGAAGTAGCGGTCCAGCCAGCCCACCATGATCGCGCACATCAGGAACGGCACGATGACGGCGGCCAGCCAGGACACCGCACGCCGTTCCCGCGGCGAGATCGACAGCCCCCGGAAACTGGGCTTGGCGTCCTCGTAGGTGACGATGTGGACGTCGATATCGCCGGACTGCTGCACCACCGCCGCACCGACACCCTCGTCGAGGATGCGTGCCCAACGGGAACGGCGTGAACTGCCGATCACCAACTGGGTGGCGTTGACGTCCCGGGCGAAGTCCAGCAGCGCGGTCGGCACGTCGTCGCCGATCACGGTGTGCAGCGAGGCGCCCAGGCTGATCGCCAGTTGGCGGATCTTGCCCACCCGGGGCGCCGGCGCCCCAGAGATCCCATCGCCGCCCAGGACATGCAGCACCAGCAGGTCGCCGCCGGCCTTCGAGGCGATCCGGGAGGCCCGCCGGACCAGGGTCTCCGATTCCGGGCCGCCGGTCACCGCGGCGACGATGCGTTCCCGCGCCTCCCAGGTCTCGGTGATCTTCTTGTCGGCACGGTAGCGGGTGAGCGTCGCGTCAACCTGCCCGGCCAGCCACAGCAGCGCCAATTCCCGCAGCGCGGTGAGCGTCTCGCCGCGGAAGTAGTTGGCCAACGCCGCATCGACCTTCTCCGGCGGGTAGACGTTGCCGTGGGATAGCCTGCGGCGCAACGCCTCCGGTGCGACGTCGATGAGTTCGATCTGCGCGGCCTGGCGCACGACCGCGTCGGGGACGGTGTCGTGCTGGGTGGTGCCGGTGATCTTGGCGACGACGTCGCTCAGGCTCTCCAGCTGCTGCACGTTGACGGTGGAGACCACGGTGATCCCGGCGGCAAGCAGTTCTTCGATGTCTTGCCAGCGTTTGGGATTACGACTGCCTGCGGGGTTGGTGTGCGCGAGATCGTCGATCAGGACCACCTCGGGGTGGCGGGCCAGCACGGCGTCGACATCGAGTGGCCCGCCGGGTTCGCCGAGGATCTCGATGCCCTGCAGCAGTTCGGCGGTCATGCTGCGGCCGTGGGTCTCGACCGCAGCCGCGACCACATCGGTGCCGCGGCCGGTGCGGCGGTGCGCTTCGCCGAGCATCGCGTAGGTCTTACCGACCCCGGGCGAGGCTCCGAGGTAGATGCGGAGTTCTCCCCGTGGTTCTGCAGGCTGCCCGGCTTGTCTCACGAGACTCACCAGACCATCATCGCGGCAACCGACGGCATCAGCCAGCGACGACAGGCCGCACCATCACAGTGGGTTTGAACCCGTACCTCGGGTTGCTCAGACCGGAGCCGCCGCGGCCGGCCGATGCCACTCCCGGCACACCGGCGCCCACCGTGTTGACGGTGCCGGCCTCCTCGGCCTCCGTCCAGCCATGGCTGACCAGAGTGGCGTTGCTTTCGGGGATCGACGTCGCCGTTGTCGGGACGGCCGCCGGCCAACTCTGCGGCACCGAGAGTCCGCCCACCGGGGCGGCGTTTCCGATGCCGGCCAGCACCGGCGCGCGGCCCAGGGGCGTCGCTGGTGGCGCGGCAACCGAGTCCACCAGCAACGGCGAAGTCACCGCCTCCGCCGCACCGCCGTGCGCGATGGCGATGGCGCTGGCGATACCGGCGAACGCGTGCCACGCGCCGGCGTTGGTCAACGCCGAACTGTAGGTCTGAACCCCGTTCCAGATGCCGATGTTCTGCGTCGAGTTGATGAAGTTGGACAGGAAGTCGCCCAGCCCGCTCTGGGCTGATCCGGCGGCCAAGGGCGAGGCCAGGGTCTGCATGGCGGTCGGCAATCCCGACACCAGCTGCGACAACCCGTTCTGTGCGCTGCCGACCGAGGCCTGGGCGACGGCCGCACCCTGACCGGCGATCCCGGCCGGGTTGGTGCTGGGAGCGGGTGAGCTCAGCGGTTGTAGCGTCCCGGCAAGCGCTGAGGAGGCCGCGTAGCCGTACATGGCCAAGGCGTCCTGTGCCCACATCTCGGCGTACTGCGCCTCCACCGCCGCGATTGCCGCGGTGTTGAACCCCAGGAAATTCGACGCCACCAGCGCCGCGAACTGTGCCCGGTTGGCGGCCACCACCGCCGGGGGCACCGTCATCGCAAACGCCGCTTCGTAGGCCGCGGCCGATGCCGACGCCTGGGCGGCGGCGTGCTCGGCGGCGGCGGCCGTGGTGTTCAGCCACGCCACGTAGGGCCGGACTGCGGCGGCCATCGCCGCTGCGGCCGGGCCCCGCCACTCTTCGTCGGTCAGTGTCGAGATCACCGACTCGTAGGAGGCCGCTGTCGTGGCCAGCTCGGCGCCCAGCGCATTCCATGTCGTTGCGGCAGCCGTCATCGGCGCGGCCCCGGCGCCCGAGTACATCCGAGTGGAGTTGATCTCCGGGGGCAGTGCTGCGTAGTCCATCTCGTGGAAGTCCGTTTCCTCTAGTCGGTTTCGGCCAGGCGCGGGTTGCCGCTAGACGATCGGCTTGCGCGGCATCACGACTGGCTTGACGCCGTAGCGAGGCCGGCCGAAACCGGGGCCACCACGATCGGAAGAGGCGACTGCCGGTGCTCCTGCCGGGACCGTGGCGGCGCCGCGCGGCTCGACTTCCGACGATCCTGCGGCGACCAGCGGGCGCGCCTCGGCTGCCGGCGCGGCTTCGCCTGCCCAGTTCGGCGGTGCCGACATCTTGTTGATCGGGGCCCCTTGGCCGGCTGCGGCGGCCACCGGGGCTGCTGCGCCCGGGGTGCTCTGGGAGACCAGGTTGCCCTGGCTGACACCCTCGACGTGGTGGATGACGCCGGACGGGTTGGTGATGAAGCCGGTGCCCAAGCCGGTGAATGCCGAGGTGGCGGAGCCGACGTTTGCGGCGTTCATGGCGGCCAGGATGGCGGAGTTGCTGGCGATTCCACCCAGCCCGAAGGTCGGGTCGGCGGCGGCTCCGGTACCGGCGTTCCCCAGGCCTGTGGCAGTGCCTAGCCCCGCCGTGGTGGTCGCCGCCGCCGAGTTGGCGGTCTCGGTCTCCCCGTAGGAATCAGCGCTGACGCGCAGGGTGTGAATGAACATCTCCTGCATTGCCGCGGCCTGCGCGCTGATCTGCTGGTACAGGGTGCCGTAGGCGGAGAACTGGGTGGCCTGCAGTGCGGAGACCTCGTCGGCGGCGGCCGGGGCCAGCCCGGTGATCGGGCCGGCTGCGGCCGCGTTCTGGGCGTTCAGCGCCCCGGCGATCGTCTGTAGATTGCCGGACGCCGCAGCCAGCGCCTCGGGCTGGGTGGTCAGGAACGACATGACATCTCCTCGGCGGATACGAGCCGGACCCCAAGCGGGGCTCGGTCACCGCTCCACTGTTTCGTCGGACTCCCGACGGCCAGAGGTCGTTAACGAGTTCTTTACGGTCTCGCACGGATTATTGACGGTTTGCTTTCAGGCCCAGCTGGAGCCCACGGCGGCGTCGGTGTTGGCCATGTTGTTGCCGGCCGATTGCACCTTCTGACCATGGGCGTTGGCCTGGGCGTAGATGACCTGGAAGTTCCGCCCGAGGGCGGTGACGAACTCCTGGCAGGCCACCGAGCCGGCGCCGCCCCAGAAGTCCCCGGCGGCCAGCACGTCCTGCACGATCGCCTGGTGTTCGGCCTCCAGGGCGGCGGCTTGGGCGCGGATCAACGCGCCGTGGGCGTCGACGTCGCCGAACTGGTAGTTGATGGACATCTGAATCATTGCTCCTTGTGTTAGCTGCTCAGGATCTGCTGCGAGGCAGATTCCTGCTGTTCGTACTGGCTGGCGTCTCGGATCAGTCCGTCCCGCACGCCGTGCAGCATGTTGACGATGTTGCTGAAAGCGGTCTGCATCTGGCCCATGGTGTCGTAGGACGTGCGCTCGGCCAGGCCGCCCCAGCCGGAGCCGGAGATGCTGGTCGTCGATGCCCACATTCGCCGGGCCTCGTCCTCGACGGTCTGCGCGTGCGCGTCGAAACGGGCCGCGGTGGAACGCATGGCGTCCGGGTCGGTCATAAAACGGGTGGTCACTGCGGTAACTCCTTGATTGTTGGTTGCGGTCTTTCGTCGTCAGCCGGCCAGGACCGGATGTGCGACGACACTGGGTTTGAATCCGTACTGAGGCAGATTCCCGCTGGGGCCACTGCGGCCCCCAGCAGCACCGATCGGCAGGCCGGCCGGTACGGCCGATGCCCCGTTTGCCGCGGGAACGGCCGAGCCGGTGCTCGGGAGTGCCGAGACGGCGCTGGCGGTGGCTCCGGTAGCCCAGTTCTGCGGCACCGAGAGCATGCCGACCGAACCGGCCTGACCGAGGGCCGCCGAGACCGGCGCGCCGCCGAATGAACCCAGCCCGGCCAATCCGACCGAGCCGAGCGAAGCCATTGGTGCCACCGCACCGACGGCCGAACTCAGCCCGCCGGCAGCCGCGGAGCCCGCGGTTCCCAGCGAGGATCCCGCGCTGCTGCCGAGACTGCTCAAGAAGCCGACCGCGGTCGACAGCGTGCTGGCGACGTTCCAGGCGCCGGTGTTCACCATCCCGTTGATGCTGTCGGTGATCTGGCTGTTGTCGAACAGACCGCCCAGAATCCCCGACAGGCTTGAAGACGCTGATGATGGGCTGCCCTGGGTCGGCGATGCCAGACTCTGCAGTACGCCGGGCAACACCGAGATCAGTTGGCTGGCCTGACTGTTGCTCGCCGCGGAGCTGCCGGCGGCCTGGGTGACCGCGGCGGCCTGGCCGGCCAACCCGGCCGGGTTGGTGGATTGGGCGGGTTCGGCAAACGGCGTCACCTGCGTCGCGGCGGCCGAACCGCTGGCGTAGCCGTACATGGCGGCGGCGTCCTGCGCCCACATTTCGGCGTACTGCGCTTCGGTGGCCGTGATCGCCGGGGTGTTCTGCCCCAGCAGGTTGGTCGCGACCAGCAGCATCAGCAGGCTGCGGTTGGCCACGATCACCGGCGGGGGAACCGTCATCGCGAACGCGGTCTCGAAGGCGGCCGCGGCCGCGGTGGCCTGGGTGGCGGCCTGCTCGGCCTGAGCGGCGGTGGTGTTCATCCACGCCACGAAGGGAGCCGCCGCGGCGGCCATCGACGCCGACGCCGGACCGGCCCACAGTTCACCGGCCATCCGGGCGATCACCGCCTGGTAGGCGGCGGCCGTCGACCCCAGCTCCGCGGCCAGTCCGCGCCAGGCCGTGGCGGCAGCCATCAGCGGCGCCGCTCCCGGCCCGGTGTACATCCACGCGGAGTTGACTTCCGGTGGCAACGCACCGAACTCCATCATGTTCTTGAGTTCCTTTGTCTTGCTTGGTTTTGCGTGACTCAGCGCGCTGCGATCGCGTTGGCGGCCTCGGTCGCCTCGTACGCTGCCGCGCTGGTCGTAAGAGTGGTGACGAACATCTGGTGAATCGCATTCGCCTGGGCACTGACCGCCTGGTACAGGCCGGCGTGCGCGACGAACTGTGCGGCGGTCAACGCCGAGACCGGGTCCGCCGCCGCGGGGATCACGCCGGTGGTGGCTGGGGCGGCTGCCGCGTTCTGGGCGGCCATCGCCGAGCCGATACCGGTCAATTCGCCGGCCGCGGTCGTCAGCTCAAAAGGCTGCGCGCTCACGAACGACATCAACATCACCATCTCCTAACCGATCGGGCCGGCATGGTGCCGACCACGAGATCCACCGTGCCGCAACGGTGCTCGGTTAGCTGCTGCCCTTATGCGCTCTTAACGCGGCGGAATCGAACCTTGATGAGTTCTTGATGCCGAGAAACGGAAAAACCCGACGCAGCCCCCTCTGCTGCGTCGGGTTTCCCGGGTCTTGGCTGACGTTACGCCCAGCTGGAGCCCACCGAGGCGTCGGTGTTGGCCATGTTGTTGCCGGCCGACTGCACCTTCTGACCGTGGCTGTTGGCCTGCTCGTAGATCACCGCGAAGTTGCGACCCAACTGCGCCACAAACTCCTGGCACGCCACCGAACCAGCACCACCCCAAAAATCACCGGCAGCCAGCACATCGTGCACGATCGCCTGATGCTCAGCCTCCAACGACGCAGCCTGCGCACGAATCAACGCACCGTGGGCATCCACATCACCGAACTGGTAGTTAATCGACATCTGCGGTTCTCCTTCTAGCTCGACAGGATCTGCTGGGAAGCAGCTTCCTGCTGCTCGTAGTGGTTGGCGTCGCGGATCAGCCCGTCCCGCACACCGTGCAGCATGGTCACGATGTTGCGGAAAGCGGTCTGCATCTGACCCATGGTGTCCATCGAGGTCCGCTCCGCCAGACCACCCCAGCCCGCACCGGAGATGTTCGTCGAGGACGCCCACATCCGACGAGCCTCGTCCTCCACCGTCTGCGCGTGCACATCAAAACGGCCCGCCATCGAACGCATCGCGTCCGGATCGGTCATAAAACGTGTTGCCACTGCTGTGTCTCCTTGTCTGCGGTTCCGTTTTTACGGTGAGGGGGTTTATCCGGCAACTACCGGTCGGGCCATGACGGTCGGCTTGAAGCCGTAGCGCGGGGTGCCCAGACCGAAGCCACCCCGTTCGGCACCCATCGGCATGCCGCCGGGCATGGCCGCCATCGACTCGATCTCTTCGGGGGCGGCGGCCCAGCTGCTGGCCTGCAAGGCGCCGGCAGAGTCAACTGCGCTGGCGGCAGGAGCGGCTGCGGCCCAGGTCGGCGGCGTGGACAGCTCGCCGACCAAGGTGGCCTGACCCACGCCGGCCGACACCGACGGGGCGCTCGCGGTGAACGCCGACGCGCCGCCCAGCGCGCCCAGGCTGCTCAACGGACCACCCGGGGCCAACAGGGCACCGATGCCGGCACCGGCCGCACCACCGCCGAGGGCGTTGAAACCACCACCGGAGAAGAATGTGGTCATGGTCGGGATCAAGCTTGCCGGGGTGAACGCCGCCGAGGTTCCGGTGAAGCTCATCAGGCCGTTGAACGGGTAAGTCACCAGCGACACAACACCATTGATCGACGCGTTGCGGCCGATGGCTTCGAGCAGCCCGGCCAGTGTGGGCGGGGGAAGACCGGCGTCGGCGGGACTCGGCGAGGTCAGTGTCTGCAACGTGTTCGGCAGCGACGAAATCGCCTGTGCCGTCTGCGCGGTGTTGTTGGCGGCGGTGTTGCCGTTGGCTTGGGTGACCGCGGCGGCCTGGTTGGCCGTCCCGTCCGGGTTCGTGGTCTGGTTGGGCTCGTTGAACGGCGTCACCTTGGTCGCCACCGCCGACGACGCGGCGTAGCTGTACATGACGTCGGCGGCCTGGGCCCACATCTCGAAATACTGTGCGTCGCTTGCCATGATCGCGGCCGAGTTCTGGCCGACGACGTTGGTCGCCACCAGTTGCTTCTGCTGCGCGCGGTTGGCAGCGATCACCGCTGGGGGAGGGGTGGCCGCGTGGGCCGCCTCGAACGCGGCCGCTGCCGAGGTGGCCTGGGTGGCCGCCTCCTCGGCCTTGGTCGCCGTGTCGGCCATCCACGTCAGATACGGCTTGGTGGCGGCAGACATCGAGGCCGATGCCGGGCCTATCCACTCTTCGTCGACGAGTTGGGTGATCGTCGTTTCGTACGACGTCAGCGCCGAGGAGATCTCCGCGGCCAGCCCGCGCCAGGCGGAGGCGACCGTCATCATCGGCGTGGAGCCGGGACCGGCGTACAGACGTCCGGAGTTGATCTCCGGCGACAGCAGTGCGTAGTCGATCATCGTTGCTCCTAGACCACCATCGGCTTGGGCATGAATTTGGGTCGGAACCCGTAACGCGGTGTGCCGTAGTTCATGCCGCGCTGCCCGACGCCGGTCGGCACCGGAGGGGGCATGGAGGCCATGTTGTTGTGGGTCTCGGTGGGGACCGCCCAACCGCCGGGCCCGCTGGTCAGGGCCGCAGCGCCGGGGGTGTTCGCCGCCCAGCTCGCCGGCGCCGAGAACGACGTCCCGACCAGCGAGGCCTTCCCCATACCGGCGGTGACGGCCGGGGTGACGGCGCTGACCCCGAAGGCGCTGCTGACGCCGCTGGACAGGCCGCCGCCGAGTGCTCCCAGGGCGCCGAGTGCACCACCGGGGCTCAGCGCCGCTCCCAGACCGCCTCCGAGCGCACTGCCGGTGGTGCCGCTGAAGCCGCCACCGGTCATGAAACCGATGAGGCTTGGCAGCAGCGCAGACGGAATGAAGGCTGCGCCGGTGCCGGCGGTGTTGAACAGGTTGTAGAGCGGGGTGCCGAACATGTACGCGTAGCCGTTTGTGGGGTCGTTGTAGAGGAACTCGATGATCTGCTCGATCCAGTCGGTCGAGGCTGCCGGCGAGGCCATGCTCTGCAGGGCATTCGGCAGCGACGAGATCATCTGTGCGGTCTGCGCGGTGCTGTTGGCGGTGCTGCTGCCGCCGGCCTGGGTGACCGCCGCTCCCTGGTTGGCCAGCCCGGCCGGGTTGGTGTTCTGGGCCGGCTCGTTGAACGGGGTGACTTGCGTCGCGGCGGCCGAACCGCTGGCGTAGCCGTACATGGCTGCGGCGTCTTGGGCCCACATCTGTGCGTAGAGGGCGTCCAGAGCCGCGATCGCCGGGGTGTTGATGCCGAGGATGTTGGTCGAGACCAGCGCCGCCTGCTGCACCCGGTTGGTGGTGACCGCCGCCGGCGGCACCGTGGCTCCCCGGGCCGTCTCGAATGCGGCGGCGGCGGAGGTGGCCTGAACCGCGGCCTGCTCGGCCAGCGCGGCGGTGTTGTTCATCCAGGCGATGTAGGGGGCCGCGGCCGCGGCCATCGAGGAGGAGGCCGGACCGAGCCATTCCTCACCGGACAGCTCGGTGATCACCGTCTCGTAGGAGTGGGCGGCTGCGCTCAGTTCGGCCGCCAGTCCGCGCCAGGCCGCGGCGGCCGTCATCATCGGGGTCGACCCCGGTCCGCTGTAGATGCGCCCGGAGTTGATCTCGGGGGGCAGTGCTCCGTAGTCCCACATGATTTCCGCCTAACCCGCTGCCGCCGCGTTCGCGGCCTCGGTGGCCGCGTACGACGCGGAGCTGCTCTTGAGCGTGGCCACGAACATGTCGTGAATGGCCGACGCCTGCGCGGCAACCGTCTGGTAGAGGCCGGCGTGCGCGGCGAACTGCGCGGCGGTCAACGCCGAGACCTCGTCAGCGGCCGCGGGAGCGACGCCGGTGGTCGGGGCGGACGCCGCGGCGCTCTGGGCGTTGAGCGCCGCGCCGATCGCCTGCAGGGTGCTGGCCGCCGACGCCAGCGCCTCCGGCTGGGTGGTCACGAAAGACATGGGGTTCTCCTTACGGAGCCCGTGACGACGCGGCTCCTGGCACCACCGTTGCGTATGACTGGGCGATTGTGAAAGCTGGTTAACCGCTTCTTAACCGTGGTGTCGGAACTCTTTACATGCACCTCAGTGCAGGTGTGTCTGCGGTGTGTGGGGCGTCACGATCTCGCGGGCCCGAGGCCGACCGAGGGCTTGGATGCAAAAGCCGTGCGTGCCGGTATTGGGTGCTCGCCGTAGGGCTTTCGCGTTGCGACGGCGTGGTCCAGCTCACACTGACACCCTGGGCGTGGCCGCAGCCATCTCGGCGCTGCCTGGCTGGCTGTCAATTAGGTTGATGGGCAACATTTTTAGTCCGTCTCAGCCCATCGAACCGGCCGCACGCTTCGGGGTGGTGAGGGCCCGGTAACGCGGATTTAACATCCGGATCCGGAGGAGTAAACGGTGCGTAACACGCTATTAACGAACGCTCAGCACACTACGAGCTATGAATCGGTTTCTGCTGCTAGCGGGCCTCACCGCGCTGGTCGGGCTGGCGGCACCGGCGCACGCAGAGCCGGTGGGCAGCGACGCCGCCTTCCTGACCCAGCTGACCGGGGCCGGCCTGAGCCACAAGGGCTCGGACCAGGTGGCCATCTCGGCCGGTCACTCGGTGTGCCAGCTGATGGACGCCGGTCTCACCCCGATGGACACCGTGGTCGCCGTTCAGACCACCAACCCCGGCTTCACCCTGCAGCGTGCCGCGGAGTTCGCCCGGATCGCCGCGCAGAACTACTGCCCCGAGCACGCCTGATTTCTGCACCTTCACGGAGTGCCGGTAGGGCCCTGGCGCGCTCGCCACGTTAGATTCGCCGCGAGCCCCCATAGCCCAATTGGCAGAGGCAGCGGACTTAAAATCCGCCCAGTGTCGGTTCGAGTCCGACTGGGGGCACGCCATAAGTGCTGGTAGATGAGTTATTCACTCGGCTGGATCGGGGAGCCCATGCGCTTCACCCCGACGGCCAGAATATAAGCAGTGGAGTCAACGGCTCGTGAGACGATCATGCAGTGGACGAGCCGTTGAAAATCGAACTCATCAGCGGTGCTGATTTGTGGCAGTCGTGGCTGCCAGTGCTGGGCTCCATCATCGTGGCGTGCGCCGCGCTAGTCGTAATGTGGCGGAGCAACAAGGTGAACCGCGAAGCGATCGACGCAGCCAACGCAAGAGCAGATAACGATCGCAGTGCGGCCCATGCCGCGGCCGAGGACGATCGATTGGCAGCCCGGAATGCGACGAATGACACCATCGCCGCAGCGGAAGATCGCGCCAGGGCGTACTGGGTGGAAGCTCGTAGTCAAGAGTACCGAGTCTGGCGGCGGGACACGCTGCTCAGAATGGTGATGGACGTTGTTGATTGCGCAATCGGCGCAGTTGAGGGCTACCGGATGCTCGCATACGACAAGCGGACCGATGCTTCCGCGTCGGGTGCACTTGAGTTGCAAAATGTACAGGTAAGACGGCTCGATGGCTTAGCTGCAGCTTTCGAGGTCATGGGGGAGGAGTCCCTGAAGGCGCGCGTTCTGGAGTTGGTGAAACTCGCAAACCGCGCGGAGACCAGAAGGTTAGTAATTGAAATGAATGAGGCAGTCCGCATGCTCGCGAACACCGCCTCGCTCAGCAGTGAAGCGACTTCGACTCTCGTGAACGTACGCGACAATGACAGAATGGAGCTTGCCGCAATATTCAGCGGGGTTGAGGCTGCGGTTTCTGATTTTGTGTCGGCGTCCCGAGATGTCCTGGCGACATCCGAGTCATCGGCCGAATAGCAGGATCACCGGTACGAGTTCCGGTTCAGGTTCGGTGGTCGGCGCGGAGATCGAGACCCGAGTTGGGGCGGGGAGGTCGTTGAGCGCGCCACCGTGGTCCTGAGGGGCCCCGTCACCGTAAGTGTCGAGAGTTAGAGTGAACGTGCCGTGTCCTAACCACTTCGACACCTGCATGAAGTGGACCCCCGCCGAGAGCTCGAGCACGGCGAACGTGTGGCGTAGGTCGTGGAGCCGGACCCCGCGAACGGCTGGGATCAGGGTGCCGTCTTTGGCGAGCGGTCGACTCGCCGGTAGCCCGACCGCCTCCAACGCGGGCATCATGATCGTGTCGTAGAACGTCCACATAGCGAGCGGGTGACCAATCCAGTGGCACCGCATACTGCTACCCGGTCGCCCGGTCGCCCGGTCCCGTCGCCGTTCTTCCGTGACGGCCACAAAGACGCAGCCGGGGCGGGACTGGTTCTGTCGTTGTTTGTAGGTTAGTGGTGCGACAATCGGGCACGTGGCAGGTGTTCGCAAGGACCTATACCTCGTCGGTGGCTATTCGCAGTTCGACGTAAACGACGACGACACTTCGGTGCGAGTCCCATGCGCGTACTGCGGAGGCAATCAAATGATCGTCGTCGGCAGAACTAAACCCGTTAACAACATCAGTGGGCGCCCCCTCACAATTTGGCTTCGATGCGTAAGTTGCTTCCGAGGCCACGTAGACAATGAAGGCACCGTAAGTCCCGGTGTTCGTCCGCTTGACATTCCGAGTGTTCTGGAGGGCGACGACCTTGCTGCGTGGACTGAAGCCCTCGGTTGTCTTTCAGTCGGCGCTAACACGGCTGCGGTCATGATGTGCCGCAAGCTTCTGTTCCACATTGCGGTAGCGCACGGCCTGCCTGAGAAGGACAAGAACGGCCGCGCCCCGACCTTCCAGCAAGCACTGAGTCATCTGGAGAGTGAAGGCGTCATCACTAAACTCATGCGACCCTGGGTAGACAAGATCAAAGATGTCGGCAACGAGGCTAACCACGAAATTCCGTCCACGACACCGGACGAAGCGATGGACGTCGCGCTATTCACGCGTCAACTGATCCGCCTCGCTTACGAGCTTCCGGCGATGGTCGCAGAACACACTGGCGAGGTGGCTGCTGCAGCCAGCGAGGAGGATGCGCCGTGCTAACCCGAACGCCCGCGCTGGTCCAGGCCGCTACCCCCGGCACACCCCGGCGGCCAGGGGCATATCGGGGCCGTACCGGCTCCGTGCCGTAACCGTGTGCTAAACGGGCTAAAGTAGCAGTTGCAGTTGATATTTGGGTTAGCTGAAGGACCATCTACCAGGGGTTACCCGAGCGCTCAGAGAGGCCGCCCGTCCGTTCCAATAATCCGCCCAGTGTCGGTTCGAGTCCGACTGGGGGCGTCCATTTCCCCTCGATGAACGACCTGCGGCGGCTACTGTCTGCCGGCATGCGGAAACAGATCGTGCTGACAGTTGGCATCGCTGCCGCGCTTGCCCTCGCTCCGGTGGCCGGCGCGCTACCCACGTCACAGCAGCAGGACCCGCAGTGTGATTCCAACTACGCGGGCGCCTGTGTGCCGATCGCACGTGACGTCGACTGCCAGGGCAAGGGCGGTAACGGCCCGGCGTACGTTCAAGGCCCCGTCACGGTCGTCGGCAACGACGTCTACGACTTGATCGAGACGGCGATGGCGTGGCGTGCGAATCCTAGGTCCGGCAGGGCTCCATCGGGCCGCGCCGCACCGCCTGACCGGCGTCTTTGTCTGGCCCATACCCGCCCACCCGAGAATTTGCAAGGGCGCTGCGACGGGAAGCGCCGAATTTCCTGTTGGGAGTTCTTAATTTCTTATTCAATGTTAATCGCGGCACACATCACAAGTTAGCCACCGGAGTAATACGGGCTGTTCAGGGCTTATCAATGAAGTTGCTAGCAGGCCTGGATCCTGCGATTTTGCCCGGTGGGACATGGTGCGGTTGGGATTAGCCTGCGACCTCGATCACAATAATTACGACATTTTCCTGTTACCTCGAATTCACCGCTAAGATCGATCGGACGCCCCGCCCCGGCATCCCGGTCTCGACCGGGTCGCGCTGCGATGGCCGTGCGGGTGCGAGGGCAGTGACGATACGAACGAAGCGATGCGAACAGTGGTTGATAGGAGCGATGTGGACGACGTGCCGGCTTATAGATTGGCCAAATCTGCATCCCTCGTCGCGAACACCGTGACCCTGGACCGCGGCCCGATCGGCGGCCTCGCGGTCACCGCAGACGGCCGGCGCCTGCTGGCCACCAACTACGGCGACGACACCGTCTCGATCATCGACACCGTCAGCTGCAAAATCGTGAACACCGTCTTCCAGGCCGACGAGCCGTTCTCGATCGCCGCCGGTCCTGCCGGGACCGGCTGGGCCTACGTCACCGCGGGCTCGACCGCTCTGGACGCCGTGCTGGCGATCGACGTCGACACCGCCGAAGTCGCCGGGTGTTACCCGGTGGCCATGGACATCGGCGACCTGGTCGCCGACCCGACCAGCAGCCGCGTCTACCTCACCCGTACCGGCTCGGCCGGTGTCGACGTGCTGGTGCTCGACGCGGCCATGCGCCCCGCCGGGTCCGCCGCGGTGTCCGGGCACCCGGGGGCGGCAGCAGCCGGCCTGCGGATCAGTGCGGACGGCCGGCGGCTGTACGCGGCGGTCCGCCAGCCCACCGGCGACACCATCACGGTGCTGGACCGCGACCTGAACATCATCGACACCATCCGGATCGGCGCGAGCATCATCGATGTCGCGGTCAGCCCCGACGGTGCCCGGCTGTACGTGGCGACTGCCGGTCCCGACGGCCGCAGCCGGGTCCACGTTGTCGACGCCCGCACCCACGCGGTCACCGCCAGCCGTGCCCTGGAGGCGCAGCTGGTCCAGCTGATCGCCGGGCGTGACGGCCAGCGGGTTTACCTGGTGACGCAGGGCGCCGTTTTGGTGCTGTGTGCGCGCACCAGCGAAACCCTGGGCACGCTGACCGGCATCGCCGAGGCGTCCTGCGCCGCGGAGAGCGCCGACGGCAGCCGGCTCTACATCGCCGGGTTCGACGGCAAGGTGACCATCGCGTCGCTGACCGACCTGCCGGCGCCTTCAGCGTTGCTGCACGAGCAGCTGGAACTCGACGACGCCGTCACCCGCATGCTGCAACTCGAACCCGCGCTGTAACCCACGCCACGTGCGCGATGGTGGCGTGATCGAATAGGTCGATGCACAGCACCATGCAGCACTGGCCGCTGACGGTCGGCGCCATCTTGAACCACGTCACGGCCGTCCACGGTGACCGCACGGTCACCACCGCGGCCGACGATGGATATCGGGTCACCACCTATCGCGAGCTCGGTGGGCAGGTCGCCCGGCTGGCGAATGCCCTGCGGCGTCTGGGTATCACCGGCGACGAGCGGGTGGCCACCTTCATGTGGAACAACACCGAACACTTGGCCGCCTACCTGGCGGTTCCGGCGATGGGCGCGGTGCTGCACACGCTCAACATCCGGCTGTTCGCCGAGCAGATCGTCTTCGTCGCCAACGAGGCCGAGGACCGGATCATCCTGGTCGACGAGTCCCTGGTGCCCCTGCTGGCCCCGGTGCTGGCGCAACTGGAGACCGTGCACACCGTGATCCTCGTCGGCGACGGCGACCGTGCGGCGTTGGAGGCCTCCGGCAAGACCGTGCTGGGCTACGCCGAGCTGCTGGCCGCCGAGCCCGACGAGTTCGACTGGCCGGTCATCGATGAGAACTCGGCGGCCGCCATGTGCTACACCAGCGGCACCACCGGCAACCCCAAGGGTGTGGTGTACAGCCACCGGTCCAGCTACCTGCACGCCATGGCGGGATGCACCACCAACGGCACCGGGATCGGCGCGATCGACTGCGTGCTGCCGATCGTGCCGATGTTCCACGCCAACGCCTGGGGGCTGCCGTATTCGGCGCTGATGGCCGGCGCGGACCTGGCGATGCCCGACCGGCACCTGGACGCCAAGTCGCTGGTCGCCCTCATCGAATCGCAGCGGGCCACCGTGGCCGGTGCGGTGCCGACGATCTGGAACGACGTCATGCACTACCTGGAACGCGAACCCGGCCATGACATCTCGTCATTGCGGCTGGCGGCCTGCGGCGGGTCGGCGGTTCCGGTCTCGCTGATGCAGGCGTTCGAGCAGCGCCACGACGTGCAGGTGCGGCAGCTGTGGGGCATGACCGAGACCTCACCGATGGCCACCATGGCCTGGCCGCCGCCGGGCACCCCGGACGAACAGCACTGGGCGCTGCGGGGCACCCAGGGCCGGCCGGTCTGCGGTGTCGAGACCCGCATCGTCGACGACGAGGACGCGGTGCTGCCCAACGATGGCGAGGCGGTCGGCGAACTGGAGGTGCGCGGCGCCTGGATCACCGGCGCCTACTACCGCGGCCAGGACGAATCCAAGTTCTCCTCGGGCTGGCTGCGCACCGGCGACGTCGGCCGCATCGACGCGCAGGGCTTCATCACGCTGACCGACCGGGCCAAAGACGTGATCAAGTCCGGCGGGGAGTGGATCTCCTCGGTGGAACTGGAGAACGAGCTGATCGCGCACCCCGACGTCGTGGAAGCCGCGGTGGTCGGGGTGCCCGACGAGCGCTGGCAGGAGCGGCCGCTGGCCGTCGTGGTGGCCCGCACCGGCGCTTCGGTCAGCGGTGCCGAGCTACGAACGTTCCTGTCCGACAAGGTCGCCCGCTGGTGGCTGCCGGAGCGCTGGACGTTCGTCGAGGCGATCCCGCGCACCAGCGTCGGCAAGTACGACAAGAAGACCATCCGGGCCAGGTACTCCGAGGATCAATACCAAGTGAGCGAGGTGCGTGACTGATGAGCCTGCGTGTCATCCAATGGGCAACCGGCGGGGTAGGCGTCGCCGCGATCAAGGGTGTGCTCGAGCACCCCGACCTGCAGCTGGTCGGCTGCTGGGTGCACTCGAAGTCCAAGAGCGGCAAGGACGTCGGGGAGATCATCGGCACCGAACCGGTGGGCGTCACCGCCACCGACAGCGTCGAGGAGATCCTGGCGCTCGACGCCGACGCGGTGATCTACGCGCCCCTGATGCCCAACCCCGACGAGGTCGCCACGCTGCTGCGTTCGGGCAAGAACGTCATCACCCCGGTCGGCTGGTTCTACCCCTCCGAAAAGGAGGTGGGACCGCTGGAGGCCGCAGCGCGTGAAGGTGGCGTGACCCTGCACGGCGCCGGTATCGGCCCGGGTGCGGCCTTCGAACTGTTCCCGCTGCTGCTGTCGGTGATGTCCACCGGCGTGACATTCATTCGCGGCGAAGAGTATTCGGACCTGCGTACCTACGATGCCCCGGACGTGCTGCGGTACGTCATGGGTTTCGGCGGTACCCCCGATCAGGCGCTGAGCGGCCCGATGCAGAAGCTGCTCGACGGCGGGTTCCGCCAATCGGTGCGTTTGTGCGTGGACCGATTGGGTTTCGCCGCCGATGAGCACATCCGTTCCTCGCAGGAGGTGGCGGTGGCCACCGCACCGATCGACTCGCCGATCGGTGCGATCGAACCCGGTCAGGTGGCCGGGCGCCGGTTCCACTGGGAGGCGACCGTCGGCGACGAGGTGGTGGCACGGGTCACGGTCAACTGGCAGATGGGCGAGGAGAACCTCGACCCGCCATGGAGTTTCGGACCCGCGGGCGAGCGCTACGAGATGGAGGTGCGGGGCAACCCCGACACGTTCGTCACCGTGAAGGGCTGGCAGCCCGAGACGGTCGAAGCCGGCCTGGTCAGCAACCCGGGTGTCGTGGCGACCGCGGCGCACTGCGTCAACGCCATCCCGGCTACTTGTGCGGCACCGCCCGGGTTCGCCGGGTTCTTCGAGCTGCCGCTCATCACCGGCCGGGCCGCTCCGCACCTGGCGCGCTGAGCGCTACCCTCGGCTGATGGCCCTGGTTGTCGAACAGTCTCGGACGGTACCGGCGACCGTCGCCGACGCATTCGCCGCAACACTGCCATTGCCGCTGCCGGAGCTCTTCCGCCGCTGGTACGGGCCTATCCCGCCGATCAAAGAGGTCCGGGACCAAACCGGTGGTTCAGCGAGCCTCGACGAAGGAGAGGCGAAGCTGGGACCACCGCATAAGCACGGTGAGTGGGCGAGCGTCGGGCAGACCCGCACGGTGGTACTGACCGGCGGCGGCAGCATGCGCGAGGAGTTGACCGAGGTCGATCCACCCCGGGCGTTCGCCTACCGGCTCACCGACATCACCGGCCCGATGGCGCCGCTGGTGGCCCACGTCGAGGGCCGCTGGCAGTTCGCCCCCGCTGGTTCGGGCACCACGGTCACCTGGAGCTGGGTCATCCACCCCCGGTCCAGGCTGGCCGCGCCGGTGCTGCCGGTGCTCGGCTGGCTGTGGAAGGGCTACGCGCGTCAGGCCTTGGCACGACTGTCCGCCCTGTTGGAGGGCTGAGTCCGCCGATGTGCCGACTTTTCGGGCTGCACGCCGGGACCAGCGTCGTGACCTCAACGTTCTGGCTGCTCGACGCCGCGGACAATCTGGCCGAACAGAGCCGGCGCAACCCCGACGGCACGGGCCTGGGTGTGTTCGACGGCTACGGGCAATCGCAGCTGCGCAAGCAGCCGATCGCGGCGTGGCAGGACACCGAATTCGCTACCGCTGCACATGAACTGACCGGCACCACCTTCGTCGCGCACGTACGCTACGCCACCACCGGCGCTCGGAGTGTCGCCAACACTCACCCGTTCCTGCAGGACAACCGCATCTTCGCGCACAACGGCGTTGTCGAAGATCTTCCCGCGATTGACCAGCGGCTGCGCGAAGTCGACGGCTACGGCATGGTGCGAGGCGATACCGACTCCGAACGGATCTTCGCCCTCATCACCGCCGCGATCCGGGCGCGGCGCGGCGACGTGACGGGCGGCCTGGTCGACGCTGTGCGGTGGCTGGCCGCCAACGTGCCGATCTACGCGCTCAATCTGCTGCTGAGCACCTCCACCGACATGTGGGCGCTGCGGTACCCCCTGCCCAACGAGCTCTACATCCTGGACCGGCGAGACGGCACAGCGCCCGGAGGTTTGACATTGCGCACCAAGCGGATTCGAGCCGATGCCGCGAAGTTGCGCGGCCGACCCGCGGTAGTGTTCGCCACCGAACCGATGGACGATGACACCCGCTGGGAACCGATCGAGCCGGGCCAGCTGGTGCACGTCGATGCGGGCCTGCGGATCACCCGCCAATTGGTGCTGCCCGATCCGCCCGCCCGGCAACTGCGCCGGGAAGATCTTACTGCCGCCGCCCAGGAGGCCCAACACCCATGGAATGGACGGACATGACAGTCAAACGCGCCCTGGTGCTCGGCGGCGGTGGGGTAGCGGGCATCGCCTGGGAGACCGGCGTCTTGTGCGGCATCGCCGACGAGTCGCCCGACGCCGCGTGGGAACTGCTGGAATCCGCTGTGCTGGTGGGGACATCGGCCGGGTCGGCGGTGGCCGCCCAGATCGGCAGCGGGCTGAGCCTGGAGCAGTTGTTCGCCCGCCAGGTTTCGCAGACCTGCTCGGAGATCGATCCGGGGGTCGGTGCCGATGCGCTTACCGAGCTGTTCGTGGCGGCAATCACCGAGCCCAACACGACCACTGCGCAGAAACTGCAGGGCATCGGCGCGGTGGCCCTGTCGGCGCAGACCGTTGCCGCACCGGTGCGGCGCGGGATCATCGCCGACCGCCTGCCGTCACACGACTGGCCGGAGCGCACGCTGCGGATCACCGCGATCGACATCGACACCGGGGAGCTGACGGTCTTCGACCGCGACTCCGGTGTGGAACTCATCGACGCGGTGGCGGCCAGTTGCGCGGTGCCGGGCGCCTGGCCCCCGGTGGTGATCGGCACGCACCGCTACATGGATGGCGGGGTGCGCAGCACGGTCAACCTCGATGTGGCCGCCGACTGCGACGAGGCCGTGCTGCTGGTGCCCACCGGTGGCGGAGTCGATGGGGAGATCGCGGCGTTCGCGGGCCGAGTGTGCGCGGTGCTGGCCGACGATGACGCGCTGCGCTCCTTCGGGGGCAATCCGCTCGACCCGGCGTGCCGGTTGCCGTCGGCGCAGGCCGGACGCGAACAGGGCCGACGGCAAGCCGGCGCCATCGCCCAGTTTTTGGCTGGCTAGGGCTGCGACGATCGCAAGCGCGACGGAGTCGGGCGCTGCGGGTCGTCGCCATTGGGTCAAAGCGCGGCGTCGAGGGCGCGGGCGGCGAGTTCCCGGCCGACGTCGACCAACTCGGCGGCGCGATGGAAGTCCAGGCTGCGGCAGGCGACGCGGGGCACCTCGATGAGCAGATCGGGCGGGTGCGACGCGAGCTGATGGCGGGCCAGCGCCGCCTGGGCGATATCGATGGTCCGGTTCATCACCTCGAAGCTGCCGAGTTTGGGCACCCCGGGGGCCGACTCCTCGTCCTCGCCGGGCCCATGCGGTGGTCCCAGCTTCGCCTCTCCTGCGTCGAGACTCGCTGAACCGCCGGGCTCGGACTCACCGCTGCTGAACCGGTCCAGGATCGCCCGTGCCGTCGGCCGGTCCAGCAGGGAGCGTGCGCCGCTGGTGTCCAGCAGCGCAGACGTACTGCGCCACATGCGATTCAATCGACCAGCCGGCACGTCTCGCTCGGAATCCTCGGCGGCCGGGCCGGCGGCGGTCGGGTCGCCGCCGTTGAGGCTCACCGCCAGCGTCAGGTCGGCGTTGACGGCGCTCAACGGAGCCATCGGCAGCGGGTCGAGGATGCCGCCGTCGGCGAGCAGGCGCCCATCGACCACGTGCGGTGCGATCACCCCGGGGATGGCGATCGAGGCGCGGATGGCCGTATCGACCGGCCCGCGCTGCAGCCACACCGATCTGCCCGCGATCAGATCGGTCGCCACAGCGGTATAGGGGACCGGCAGCTCTTCGATATCGATATCGCCCAAGATGTCCCGGACGACATCGAGAATCTTCTCCGCCCGCAGCACCCCGGCCGCGGTGAACGAGGGATCCAGCAGGCGCAGCACCGCGCCCTGGGTCAACGACTTGGCCCATTCGGCGAAGTCATCGAGTCGTCCGGCGGCCTGCAGCCCACCCACCAGCGCACCCATCGACGATCCGGAGATCCCGACGATGTCGTAGCCGCGGTCGCGCAGCTCGGCGATCACCCCGATGTGGGCATAGCCGCGCGCACCGCCGCTGCCGAGCACCAGGGCCACCCGGGGTGCTCGGGCCGCGCGGGATTCCGCAGCAGAAGTCATGTCCACCATTTTGCGGGCAATACCGCGCCGGTTCTTTCCGTCATTGCGATTACAACCGTAGTACCGACAGGAACCAGCAGGTCACGGCGGGTATTGCCGCGCCGGGAGGGCCTGGAAACGTGCGTACTCTGGGCGACCCGCCGATGCGGCCGGCGCCGCACCCGCATAGCATGGCCGCTGTGATGGAGTACGTCGGGTTCCGGGGTTGTTGTTGCCGCAGCTGAACGCTGCCGCCGACCCCTTCCTTGAATCCACCCCATCCTCTCTGGAGTTCTCACCATGGTTATCGCTGATCCCATCGCGCTGCGGCGCTCACCCTCGCGGTCGCGCTCGTTGCGCCTGCCCGACCTCTTGCAGACCACCGACCTGGCCGCCGACGCGGTGCTGCAAGGCCGCTACAACCACTTGCTGCCCGAGTCGGGGCTGCCCGACGATCAGCGCTGGTTCGCTCGAATCCACGGTGACGATCGGCTCGACATCTGGCTGATCAGCTGGGTGCCGGGCCACGCCACCGAGCTGCACGATCACGGCGACTCGCTCGGCGCGCTGACCGTGTTGTCCGGCTCGTTGGAGGAGTTCCATTGGAATGGTCGCGAGCTGGCGCAGCGACGGCTGGATGCGGGGGACCAGGCCGCGTTCACCCAGGGCTGGGTGCACGATGTGGTCTGGGCGCCGCCGATAAACCAGTTCGAACCGGCCGCCCCGACGCTGAGCGTGCACGCCTACTCGCCGCCACTGGTGGAAATGTCCTACTACGACGTCTCGCAGGACCATACTTTGCGTAGGCAGCGCACCGAACTCACTTCGCACCCGGAGGCGTCATGACCACAACGCACGTGACCAGCCGCATCGACCGGGTGTTGGAGGCCGCCCGCGCCAAGCTGCACCGGCTGACCGCCGATGAAGTGCCCGAGGCGCTGCGCAATGGCGCACACCTGGTCGACATCCGGCCGGCGGCCCAGCGCGCGGAGGAAGGCCAAGTGCCCGAAGCGCTGGTGATCGAACGCAACGTGCTGGAGTGGCGCTGCGATCCGACCAGCGACGCGCGGCTGCCGCAAGCGGTGGACGACGACGTGCAGTGGGTCATCCTGTGCTCGCAGGGCTACACCTCGAGCCTGGCCGCGGCCGCCCTGCAGGACTTGGGGCTACACCGTGCCACCGACGTCATCGGCGGCTATCAGGCCCTGGCCGCCGTCGGGGAGTTGGTGGAGCCGGCCCCACTGGTCGGACTAAGCGTTGGAGTGCAACAGGGGGCGGAGCCGTTCAGTCTTGTCCGGGGTCCACGTCGCTGGATGTAGGATCGCCGCCCACGCGTCGGCGGCGTCGGCGACGTAGCTGTGGCCATGGCCGTCGGGCACGTCGATAGCCACCGCCATGTCGGCCGAGACCTGCAGGAACGTCACGATCGGAGTCCAGCGCACCTGCGGCAGCACGTCGTAGCCGCGGGGCTCTTTCAGCCAGTCCGGCTTGTGGTACAGCAGATCGGGATGCCACCAGGCGATCGGGTCGGAGGCGTGCTGTAGGTACACCACCCGCGGCGTATCCGGTGCGCCCCAAGGGTTGTCGGGGCGTGCCAGGTCATCCGGGCGAGCCACGAACCGCACGGCGCGGCCGTCGTGGTAGATCGGCAGCCACTGCGGGGAACCGGGGTCGCGGTTGATGGTCAGGTCGGTCCAGATGGTGTTCTGAAACGTCGGGCCGGAGAACAGGGCACCGTCGGTACGGGCCAGCACATTGTTGAGGCTCATGAAGGAGGCTTCGCCGCCGAAGGAACCGAGGCTTTCCCCGAACACCACCAGTTTGGGGCGCTTGGCCTCCGGCAGGGCCCGCACCTGCTTGTCGACGGCTTCGAACAGCGCCTGGCCGGCCTGGCGAGCGTTCTCCTTGTCGACCAGGAAAGACAGCCAGCTGGGCAGGAACGAATACTGCATGCTCACGATCGCGGTGTCGCCGTTGAACATGTATTCCAGGGCCGAGGCCTCCGCCTCGTTGATCCAGCCGGTGCCCGTCGTGGTGGCCACGGCCACCACCGCGCGGCTCAGTCCACCGGTGCGGGCCAACTCGGCCGCGGCCAGCTCCGCGGTCTCCTTGATCCCGTGGGCCGAATTCAGGCCGGCGTAGGCCCTAATCGGTTCGGTGGCCGGTTTCTCGTTGAACGCGCTGAGCTGGGCGACGGTCGGTCCATTGGCCACAAAGATGCGGCCCTGATGGCCGAGCGACTCCCAGGAGGCCAGCGACTCCGGCCCGCCGGAGCGCAGCCGGGTCGACGGGGCCGCCCGGTCGGGGCTGGTCTCCTCGTTGACCGAGGCGAAGGTGCTGTTCATGACGTGCATCGCGGTCTTGAGCACCAGGCCGTTGAGCACCGCCACAACCAGGGTCACCAGTAACGACACTGCGACAACGGCCGAAACCCGCGGCGGCGCAACGCGTTCGAGCTGGCGCATCAGAAAGCGGATCAGCAGCCTGATCAGCTGGCCGATCTCGACCAGGATGAACAGTGTGACCACCGCTATCGCGCCGGCTTGCGGGTAGTTGTACCAAGTCAGCCGCGGCACACCCATCAGGTCGCGCATCTGGTCCTGCCAGCCGTGGATCGTCCACACCACCCAGAGATGGATGATCGCCGCGACGGGGATGAGCACCAGCCAGGCCCACCGCGGGGCCGGCGGGCTGGTGTCCTTCGAGCGCATGTAGCGGACCAGCCAGACGCTGAACACACCCAGGGCATAGCCGATGGCGCCCGAGCCGCCGCTGACCAAACCCTGGAACAGCGGCCCACGCGGCAGCAGCGACGGCGTCAGCGACAGCCACAGGAACACCAGGCCCACCGCGGTGCCGGTGAACGTGTAGTGCCGGACCCACCAGGGTGCGCGCGCGGCCGCTTCCGGCGGTGTTTCCGCGGTGGCGGTGTCGGTGGCTGTCGCGCTCATCGGAGATCGACTCAGCGGTGGGTGAAGTTCGGCGCGCGCTTCTCGGTGAAGGCCGCCATGCCCTCGGTCTGGTCCTCGGTGGCGAACGCCGAGTGGAACAGGCGGCGCTCGTAGAGCAGTCCTTCGGCCAGGGTGGACTCGAAGGCCCGGTTGACGGCTTCCTTGGCCATCCGGGCCGCCGACAGGCTCATCCCGGCGATGGTGGCGGCGACCTTGCCGGCCTCGGCCAGCAGGTCGTCGGCCGGCACCACGCGGGACACCAGCCCGGAGCGCTCGGCTTCGGCGGCATCGATGGTGCGGCCGGTCAAGATCAGGTCCATGGCCTTGGCCTTGCCGATGGCCCGGGTCAGTCGCTGGGAGCCGCCCATGCCGGGCAGCACACCCAGCTTGATCTCCGGCTGGCCGAACTTGGCGGTGTCGGCGGCGATCAGCAGGTCGCACATCATCGCCAGTTCGCAGCCGCCGCCCAGGGCGTGCCCGGCCACCGCGGCGATGGTCGGGGTGCGCACCGCAGCCAGCTTGGACCAGGCGGCGAAGAAGTCGGCGGCGAACACCTCGGCGAAACTCAGATCGGCCATCTCCTTGATGTCCGCTCCCGCGGCGAACGCCTTGGCGCTGCCGGTGATGATGATCGCCCCGATGCCCGGGTCGGCGTCGAATTCGGCTGCGGCGGTGGTGACTTCGCCCATCACCTGGCTGTTGAGGGCGTTGAGTGCCTGCGGCCGGTTCAACGTGATGGTGCCGACACGGCCGTCGCGGTCGACGAGAATGGTTTCGTAAGTCATGGGTTCTCCTTAAAAGGTCAGGTCGGGTTCGGCGGGCACGAAGTACGTCTCGATGTCGGCGGCGGTCACCTCGGCCAGCGTCGCCGGTGACCACTGCGGATTGCGGTCCTTGTCGACCAACTGGGCGCGGATGCCCTCCACCAGATCATGCGAGCGCAGCGACGCGCAGGAAACCCGGTATTCCTGGATCAGCACGTCTTCCAAGGTGGCGAGCCGGCCCGCCCGGCGCACCGCCTCCAATGTCACCGCGCAGGCGACCGGGGACCGGGTGCCGATCAGTTCGGCAGCGGCGTTGGCGTCGGGGCTGGCGTGGCCGGCCAGCGCCGCCACGATCTCGGCGACGGTGTCGTGTGCGTAGCACTCGTCGATCCAGTCGCGGTGTGCG
This sequence comes from Mycobacterium sp. SMC-15, assembly GCF_045310925.1. Classification (NCBI taxonomy): domain Bacteria; kingdom Bacillati; phylum Actinomycetota; class Actinomycetes; order Mycobacteriales; family Mycobacteriaceae; genus Mycobacterium; species Mycobacterium sp. SMC-15. The sequence goes on from NZ_JBJIAJ010000009.1 coordinate 55,772, forward strand.
GCAAGCTGACTCGGCGGCGCCTCGACCGCGTGTGCTGCCAATGCACTGTCCACCCCGTCGGCGATGATCGCCGCGGTGAAGGCCTCCAGCGCGGCGTGCGGCACGTAGTGGTCGGCGAAGCCCAGCGCAATGGCATCCGGGCCGGAGAACGGCGCGCCGGTCAGTGCGGCGTGCAGACCGAGCCGGCCGGGGGAGCGGGCGAGCAGATAGGTGCCGCCGACATCGGGGATGAAGCCGATACCGACCTCGGGCATGGCCATCTTGGTGGTGTCGGTGACCACCCGGGTGTTGGCGTGCGCCCCGACTCCGACGCCGCCGCCCATCACGATGCCGTCCATCAACGACACGTACGGCTTGGGGTATCCGCCGATCTGCGCGTTGAGCAGGTACTCGTCGTACCAGAATTGTCGCGCATCCGCGCCGTCGGCTTTGGCGCTGTGATAGATCGCGACCACGTCGCCGCCGGCGCACAGTCCGCGCTCGCCGGCACCGGTGAGCACCACCGCCGTGACCGCCGGATCCTCGGCCCAGCTGGACAGCGCCGCGGTCATGGCGGTCACCATCGGAAGGTTCAGCGAGTTGATCGCCTTCGGACGGTTGAGTGTCAGCAGGCCGACCCCGTTGTCAACGCGGGCCAGGACCTCGTCAGATTCACCTGTCACGCCTTCGCAATGTAGATCCCTACGCGCGGTCACTGATCCGCGGGTAAGGTTTGGCAGCAGAGCGGCCCGAACGCCGTCGGGAACTCCGGCGAGTCGGGAAACGTTGATTCAGTATTCGTAAACCCTTAGCTTCACAGCCCCAGGAGAGGATCGGGACGGTGCGGGAGACCAGCAACCCGGTATTTCGTTCGTTGCCCAAACAGGGCGGCTACGCGCAGTTCGGAACCGGTATGGCCGGTGCCACTCAGCAGATGAGTCAGACCTACCAGGTCGACCCGTCGTTGGCGCAGTACCAGCAGCGGGAGGTCACTCGCCCGCTGACCATTGATGACGTCGTCACCAAGACCGGCATCACGCTCGGCGTGCTGAGCGTGGCGGCGATCATCTCCTTCTTCATGGTGTCGGCCAACCAAGCGCTGGCCGGGCCGCTGACCTTCATCGGTGCGTTCGGCGGTCTGGCCGTGGTCATGGTCGCCATGTTCGCCCGCAAGCAGGACAACAAGGCGGTGGTGCTCAGCTACGCGGTGCTCGAGGGCCTGTTCCTCGGTGCCATCTCCTGGGTGCTGACGGCCTTCACCGTGGGGACCGGCAACGCCGGCTCGATGATCGGTCAGGCCGTGATGGGGACCCTCGGCGTGTTCGGCGGCATGCTGGTCGTCTACAAGACCGGCGCCATCCGCGTCACCCCGAAGTTCACCCGGATGCTTGTCGCCGGCATGTTCGGTGTGCTGGCCCTGATGATCGGCAACCTGGTGCTGTCGCTGTTCGGCGTCGGCGGCGGCGAGGGCCTGGGCCTGCGCAGCGGCGGCACGCTGTCCATCATCTTCTCGCTGGTGTGCATCGGTATCGCCGCGTTCAGCTTCCTGATCGACTTCGACGCAGCCGACCAGCTGATCCGTGCCGGCGCGCCGGAGAAGGCCGCCTGGGGTATCGCACTCGGCCTGACCGTGACCCTGGTCTGGCTGTACCTGGAGATCCTGCGTCTGCTCAGCTACTTCCAGAGCGAGTGACCCGCTAGCTTTCCCCGTTGACTCTGCGCTGAGCGCGCGAAAGTGCGAGTAGCACCCGCCCTCAGCGCAGAGTCATTTTTTATGTCGGTGGCCCCGGGCAGCATGCCGACATGGGACAGCCATTCATCGGTAGCGAGGCATTAGCTGCTGGAACTTTGAGCCGCCATGAGCTGCGCCAGTTCCACACCGCAGTCCTGCCGAACGTCTACCAGGAAAAGCCCGCCGAACCCACGCTCCTGCACCGGACCCAGGCCGCCTGGTTGTGGTCGCACCGCCAAGCGGTCGTCAGCGGCCTGGCCGCGGCCGCCCTGCACGGCGCGAACTGGGTCGACGACGACGCGATCGTCGAACTGATCTGGCGCAACGCGCGGGCCCCGCACGGCGTCAAGACCCGTGCCGACTTGATTCTGGAGGGCGAATCCCAGCACCTTGGCGGCGTCGTCGCCACCACTCCCGAGCGCACCGCTTTCGACCTGGGCCGACGCGGTCCGTTGTATCAGGCGGTCGCCAGACGGCGACCAGCACCGCACCAGCCGCCCACAGTTCGTCAAGGACGTCGAGCGGCTGGAGTACATCCAGCAGGCGGGCTGGACGCGCGTCACGGTGCTTGCCGAACACCCGGGCTACGACGTCGTTCGACGCGTCCGCCAGTCATGGGACGCCCTGAGGCGAAAATGACTCTGCGCCCAGGGCGGGGGTTACTCGAACTTTCCCGCCCTGAGCGCAGAGTCAACGAAATCAGGAGAGCCGCTCGACCACCATGGCCATGCCCTGGCCGCCGCCGACACACATGGTCTCCACGCCGAACTGCTTGTCGTGGGTGGCCAGGTTGTTCAGCAGGGTGGCGGTGATCCGGGCGCCGGTCATACCGAACGGGTGGCCCAGGGCGATCGCGCCGCCGGACACGTTCAGCTTGTCCTCGTCGATGCCCAGCTCGCGGGCCGAGCCGAGCACCTGCACCGCGAAGGCCTCGTTGATCTCGAACAGGTCGATGTCGGAGACCGACATCTTCGCGTTCGCCAGCGCCTTCTTGACGGCCTCGATCGGGCCCAGGCCCATGATCTCCGGCGACAGGCCCGACACCCCGGTGGACACGATCCTGGCCAGCGGCTTCAGGCCCAGCTCCTTGGCCTTGGTGTCGCTGGTGATGATCACCGCGGCGGCGCCGTCGTTCAGCGGGCAGGCGTTACCGGCGGTGATCGTGCCGTTGGGCCGGAACACCGGCTTGAGCTGGCTGATCTTCTCGTAGGTGGTGCCGGCGCGCGGGCCGTCGTCGGTGCTCACCACGGTGCCGTCGGGCAGCGTCACGGGCGAGATCTCGCGGGCGAAGAAGCCGCTGTTGATGGCCTCCTCGGCGCGGTTCTGGCTGCGCACGCCCCAGTGGTCCTGGTCCTCGCGGCTGATGCCGGTGTGCAGCACCACGTTCTCGGCGGTCTGGCCCATCGCGATGTAGACGTCGGGCAGCAGGCCGTCGCCGCGCGGGTCGTGCCACTCGGTGGCACCGGCTGCGGCGGCCTCGGAGCGGGCGATCCCGTCGTTGAACAGCGGGTTCTTGCTGTTCGGGGCGCCGTCGGCGGCACCGATCGCGAACTGCGAGACGGTCTCCACACCGGCGGAGATGAACGCGTCACCCTCGCCGGCCTTGATCGCGTGGAACGCCATCCGGGTGGTCTGCAGCGACGACGAGCAGTACCGGTTCACCGTGGTGCCGGGCAGGAAGTCGTAGCCGAGCAGCACCGAGACGACGCGCCCGATGTTGTAGCCAGAGGCGCCGCCCGGCTGGCCGCAGCCCATCATCAGGTCGTCGATCTCGCGCGGGTCCAGCGCGGGCACCTTGTCCAGGGCGGCGCGCACCATCTGGGCGGCCAGGTCGTCGGGCCGCATGGTGACCAGGGATCCCTTACCGGCCCGGCCGATCGGCGAACGCGCAGTTGAGACGATTACAGCTTCAGGCACTTCAGGCTCCTTGAGATCGGGTATATAGAGCCGAATCTAGCCCGAAGCGGCCACCACGCGGGAATCGGGCCGGTCCAGCACAGCGCAGAGCGCCGGGATCATTTGGCCCGCTGCCAGGGCGTAGCCCGCCGCCGACGGGTGGTACTGGTCCGCGGCGAACAGCAGGCCGGGACTGTCATGGAACTCCCGTGCGCGAAAGTCGGCGAAGGGCACCGCGATCCCGCCGGCAGCCTTGACCGCCAGGGTCTGAGCCCGGGCCAGCTGGCACGCCCTCGCGTGCGCCACCCAGCGCAGCGGTCGCGGTATCGCGCTGATCGCGCTGAACTTCGGGCAGGTGCCCACGATCACCACCGCACCGCTGGCGCGCAGCCGCTTCACCGCGACACGCAGTCGCTGCACCGAGCCGGCGATGCTGTGCAGCGCGGTGATGTCGTTGGCGCCGATCATGATCACCGCCACGTCCGGTGGCGGGCCCGCGACGAACATCGCGTCCACTTGGCCGGCCAGGCCTTTGGAGGTGGCGCCCACAATTGCCTTGGTGCTCAACCGAATCCGCAAGCCGGTGCGCTGCGCCAGCGCCTTGGCGATCAGCGCCCCGGGAACCTCGTCCGCGGAAAGGCAGCCGTAGCCGGTCGCGGTGGAGTCGCCGAAGACCATCAGGTGCAGATCGACGTTCTCCCCACGGTGAAACGGCTGAACTTCGGCGTCGTCGCGACCGTATAAACCATCAGCACGGGGTGGAAGGCCCCAAGCCTTGGGGATGGTCTGGCGGGCCCGGTCGGCCTGGCCCGCCAGAAGATTGCGCACACCCACGTAGAGGGTGCCGCTGAAAGCGAACACGCCCGCAGTGGTCAGCGTGACCGCTGAGCGTCGCGTTGCCCCGATCGCCATGCCTGTGATTTTAGGGAAGGGAGGCCCACGTCACCTGAGTGCAGCAAACAAATATGGTCACGAAGAGGACCCGATGCTGCATCGGAACGAATCGTAAGATTTCTTCTCAATTTTCTGCGTGTGACGATACGTGGTACCGCGTTGGCTGTGCCGGCCCGGGCCGGCTGGAGGGAGTGTCCATCATGACCGCACCCGACACAATTCCCAGCTCGTTACGTGTTCGCAGTCGCTTGTACCCCAGTCCGCGACCCTACCGTTACGGTCGTCATGATGGGTTGCCCGTCGAGGTCGCCGAGGAGTCGACCAGCGTCGAGGGACGGTTGGCGTGGCTGGCGGCCCGGGCCACCATTCGGCCCGTTCTCTCGGTCGGCAGCTACCTACCGCGGATGCCGTGGCCGTTCGGCCTGCTCGACTTCGCCGCGAAGGCGATGCTGCCGGCGCCGGGCACCATCCGCGCCACCATCCGGCTGCCGCGCTGCAAGGCGCAGATGGTGCGCGCCGCCGGCGTCCTGCCCGCCGACGGCACCCGCCGCGTCGTGCTCTACATGCACGGCGGGGCCTTTCTGACCTGCGGGGCCAACACCCACGGCCGGCTCGTCACCAAGCTGTCGAAGTATGCCGACAGCCCGGTGCTGGTGGTGGAGTACCGGATGATTCCCAAGTACTCCATCGCCGACGCCGTGGACGACTGTTACGACGGCTACCGCTGGCTGCGCCGCCAGGGTTACCAACCGGACCAGATCGTGCTGGCCGGCGACTCGGCCGGCGGCTACCTTTCGCTGGCGCTGGCCGAGCGGTTGCTGGAGGAGGGCGACGAAGACATGCCCGCGGCGATCGTCACGATGTCGCCGCTGCTGGAGATCGCCAAGGAAGCCAAGAAGGCACACCCCAACATCCACACCGGTGCCATGTTCCCGCCCAAGGCATTTGACGCGTTGGTGGAACTGGTGGAAGCGGCCGCCCGCCGCGACCGCACCCACGGCAGTGACGTCCTCGAGCCGCTACAGCACGTAAAGCCCGGACTTCCACGGACCTTGATCCACGTCTCGGGTTCCGAGGTGCTGCTGCACGACGCCCGGCTGGGGGCCAAGGTGCTCGCGGCCGCCGGTGTCCCGGTGGAGCTGCGAGTGTGGCCAGGTCAGATTCACGTCTTCCAGATCGCCGCCCCGTTCGTGCCGGAGGCCACTCGTTCGCTGCGCCAGATCGGCGAATACATCCGCGAAGCCACCGGTTGATCCGCCCGGTTCATAAGGCGGTTCGAGCTTCGGCTCTCCTCCGTCGAGCCTCGCTGAACCGCCCGGCCAAATAACCTGAGACGATGGCAGGCATGCGGATAGCGCGCCACATCAGTGACCTCATCGGCAACACCCCCCTGGTCGAGCTGAATTCGATCGTTCCCCCCGGCGCCGGCCGGGTGGTGGCCAAAGTCGAGTACCTCAACCCGGGTGCGAGCTCCAAGGACCGCATCGCGGTGAAGATGATCGACGCCGCCGAGGCCAGCGGCGCGCTCAAGCCCGGCGGCACCATCGTCGAACCCACCTCCGGCAACACCGGTGTCGGCCTGGCGCTGGTGGCCCAGCGCCGCGGCTACAAGTGCGTGTTCGTCTGCCCGGACAAGGTCAGTGAGGACAAGCAGAACGTGTTGCGGGCCTACGGCGCCGAAGTGGTGGTGTGCCCGACGGCGGTACCGCCGAACGACCCGGCCAGCTATTACAGCGTCTCCAACCGGCTTGTCGAGGAGATCGACGGCGCCTGGAAGCCAGACCAGTACTCCAACCCGGCGGGCCCCGAGAGCCACTACGAGACCACCGGTCCGGAAATCTGGACCGACACGGACGGCCAGGTCACCCATTTCGTCGCTGGCATCGGGACCGGCGGCACCATCACCGGCACCGGCCGCTACCTCAAAGAGGTGTCGGGTGGCCGGGTGCAGATCATCGGCGCAGACCCCGAAGGTTCGGTCTACTCCGGCGGGACCGGCCGGCCGTACCTGGTGGAAGGGGTAGGCGAGGACTTCTGGCCGGCCGCCTACGACCCGAGCATTCCCGACGGCATCATTGCGGTCTCCGATGCCGATTCGTTCGACATGACCCGGCGCCTGGCCCGGGAAGAGGCGTTGCTGGTCGGCGGCTCCTGCGGGATGGCCGTGGTCGCGGCGGTCGAGACCGCCGTCAAAGCCGGCCCCGAGTCGCTCGTCGTCGTCCTGCTGCCCGACGGCGGCCGCGGCTACATGTCGAAGCTGTTCAACGACTCCTGGATGTCGTCCTACGGGTTCCTGCGGTCCCGGCTGGACGGTTCGACGGTGCAGCCCACGGTCGCCGATGTGCTGCGGGCCAAGGCGGGGGTGCTGCCGGACCTGGTCCACACCCACCCGGCCGAGACGCTGCGCGACGCCATCGGGATCCTGCGGGAGTACGGGGTGTCGCAGATGCCCGTCGTCGGCGCCGAACCGCCGGTGATGGCCGGCGAAGTGGCCGGCAGCGTGTCCGAACGCGATCTGCTCTCCGCGGTGTTCGAGGGCCGCGCGAAGCTGGCCGACGCGGTGTCGCAGCACATGGGCCCGCCGCTGCCGCTGATCGGATCCGGCGAGGTCGTCGGCGTCGCCGCCACCGCCCTGGCCGACGTCGACGCGGTGATGGTGGTCGAGGACGGCAAACCTGTGGGCGTCATCACCCGCCACGACCTGTTGGGCTTTTTGTCCGACGGGCCACGCCGTCGATAAGGGCTTGACGTTCACTGTCCTGCGGTAGCGTTTGGACCGTTCACCGACACGACCCGAAAGGGTGGAGATGACCGACTTTCCGCAGCCCCCGCAGGGCAACTACCCACCCCCGTCCGGTGACTTCCCGTCGCAGGGCAACTACCCTCCGCCGCCTCCCGGCAACTACCCGCCGCCCCCGGGCAACTACCCGCCCCCGCCGCCCGGGAGCTATCCCCCGCCGCCTCCGGGCAACTACCCTCCGCCGCCTCCGGGTAACTACCCGCCGGCCCCTCCGGGCTACGGCGCGTACCCGGGTGCGGCCGGTACTCCAGTGGGTCAGCTGCCGCAAACGGCGTACACCTCGTGGCTGACTCGCGTCGGCGCCTACTTCGTCGACTTCCTGCCGATCCTGGTGCTCTATGGCATTCCGTCGATGATCGCCGGAACCACCGCCGACAAGGAGTGCATCACCAGCTCCGACGGATTCGCCTGCACGGTCACGCCGTCGAGCACCGGCGCGGCACTGATGTTCGTGGGCTGGTTGGCGGCGCTCGCCTACGGGATCTGGAACTTCGGTTATCGGCAGGGCACCACCGGATCGAGCATCGGTAAGTCAGTGCTGAAGTTCAAGGTGGTCTCCGAGCAGACCGGTCAGCCCATCGGGTTCGGGATGTCGATCGTGCGCCAGTTGGCACACATCATCGACGGCGCGATCTTGTGCATCGGCTACCTGTTCCCGCTGTGGGACGCCAAACGCCAGACGATCGCCGACAAGATCATGACCACCGTCTGCCTGCCGATCCGTTGAGCCAGAACCAATCGCACAGCAATAAGGGCCTGTCCACCACGGCGATCCACGCCGGATTCCGTCCGGACCCGGCAACCGGGGCCGTCAACGCACCGATCTACGCCAGCAGCACCTTCGCCCAGGACGGCGTCGGTGGTCTGCGCGGCGGATACGAATATGCGCGGACCGGCAATCCGACCCGGGCCGCGCTGGAGAACGCGCTGGCCGCGGTGGAGCGCGGCCGGTTCGGCCGGGCGTTCGCGTCAGGGATGGCCGCCACGGACTGCGCGTTGCGGGCGATCCTGCGCCCCGGCGATCACCTGATCATTCCCGACGACGCCTACGGCGGTACCTTCCGGCTGATCGACAAGGTCTTCACCCTGTGGGGTGTGGCGCACACCCCGGTGGCGCTGTCCGACCTGGACGCGGTCCGTGCGGCGCTCACCGACAAGACCAGGCTGATCTGGGTGGAAACCCCCACCAACCCGCTGCTGTCGATCGCCGACATCGCGGGCATCGCGGCCATCGGCAAAGAAGCCGGCGCAAAGGTGCTGGTGGACAACACCTTCGCCTCGCCTGCATTGCAACAACCGTTGACGCTGGGCGCCGACGTGGTGCTGCATTCGACCACCAAGTACATCGGCGGACACTCCGACGTGGTGGGCGGTGCGCTGGTCACCGACGACGAAGAGCTGGATGCGGCTTTCGCGTTCCTGCAGAACGGAGCGGGGGCCGTACCTGGCCCCTTTGACGCCTACCTGACCCTGCGCGGCTTGAAGACGTTGGTGCTACGCATGCAGCGGCACAGCGAGAACGCCGCCGCGGTCGCCGAATTCCTCAACGGCCATCCCGCGGTGAGTCGAGTGCTCTATCCGGGGCTGCCGGAGCACCCCGGCCACGATGTCGCCGCGGCGCAGATGCGCGGATTCGGCGGCATGGTGTCGGTCCGGATGCGTGGTGGTCGGGCCGCCGCCGAGAAGCTGTGCGCCGGAACCGAGATCTTCATCCTGGCCGAGTCGCTGGGCGGCGTGGAGTCGCTGATCGAACTACCCGGCGCGATGACGCATGCGTCGACGGCGGGCTCGCAACTCGAGGTTCCCGACGACTTGGTGCGCCTGTCGGTGGGTATCGAGGACATCGACGACCTGATCGCCGATCTGAAGCAGGCGCTGGACTGAAGCGACCAGCCCCCGCTGCGGGGCTCAGGAGTGGTAGGGCTCCGCGCTGACCAGGGTCACCTTGACGGTCTTGCCGCTGGGCACCGTGTAGCTGCGCTCCTCGTCCACCTTGGCGCCGAGCAGGGCGTGGCCGAGCGGCGAGTTCGGTGAGTACACCTCGAGCTTGTCGTCGCTGACGCCCTCCTGGCGTGTGGCGATCAGGAAGGTCTCGGTGTCGGATTTGTCGCCGTCGTAGAAGACCTTGACCACCGAGCCCGGCAGTGCCACGCCGGACTGCGTCGGGGCCTCGCCGACCTTGGCGTTGTTGAGCAACTCCTGCAGCTGGCGGATGCGGGCCTCCTGCTGGCCCTGCTCCTCGCGTGCGGCGTGATAACCGCCGTTCTCGCGCAGGTCGCCCTCTTCGCGGCGGTCGTTGATCTCCGCGGCGATCACCGGACGGTTCGCGATCAGCTGGTCCAGCTCCGCCTTGAGCCGGTCGTGTGACTCCTGCGTCAACCAGGTCACCTGGGTGTCCGTCATCTCACTGTGCTCCTTGTGTCGTCGGATCCGGCGCCGTCGGGCAGCGGGGCGACATCGTTCTAATGCAGCAATACACGGTCCCAGCTGGAACCGTGTATCCGTACAGGGTACCACCGCGGCATCACGGCAATCGTAGGTAATCCGGGACGTCGCTGCCGCAACCGTAGACGTCTCCCATGACAGGTGGCTGGGAAGATTTCAGCGTCGTCGTCACCTGTACGGTGGCCGACTCCGACGGCGGGATCAGCACTTCGCGGCGGCCAGTCTCGCTGCCGTCGCTGGACCGAACTCGCACGATGCACGCCGCGGGGCGCGACGGCTCGGATCGAGTCACGCTGAACCTAACCTTGACCGTCTGGTCGTCGAGCACCTCGTAGCCGTACAGCTCGCCCTTGACCTCGGCGGTTGCGAAGCGCTGGTAGCCCACCACCGCGATGGCGGCGACGGTGGCGATCGCCAGTGCAGCCAGTGCGATCGCCAGCAGTCGACGGGGCAGGGCACTGCCCCGGGTATCCCCGTAACGGGCCGGCTTGGAGTCGGTCATCGTCAGGTGTGTCCCATGGTCGCCGGTGGAGTCGGGAGCGGTTACCGCGCCCGCCGCAGGTGGTGTAACGATGGGGGCCGGAAACCATCTGGAACTATAGGCGTCCGGTCCGGAGTTCCGGCAGGAGGAACCTGGAGGGAACGGGGAATGTGCGCATGAGTGGACTGCGGCTGATGGCGGTGCACGCCCACCCCGACGACGAGTCCAGCAAGGGCGCGGCCACGGTGGCCCGCTACACCGCCGCTGGGCACCGGGTGATGGTGGTGACGCTGACCGGTGGCGAGCGCGGCGACATCCTCAACCCGGCGATGGACCTGCCCGACGTGCACGGCCGTATCGCCGACGTGCGTCGCGACGAGATGGCCAAGGCCGCCGAGATCCTCGGGGTCGAACACCACTGGCTGGGATTCGTCGACTCCGGTCTGCCCAAGGGCGACCCGCTGCCGCCGCTGCCGGAGGACTGCTTCGCGCTGGTGCCCCTGGAGGTGTCCACCGAAGCCCTGGTGCGGGCGGTGCGCACGTTCCGTCCGCACGTGATGACCACGTACGACGAGAACGGCGGCTATCCGCACCCCGATCACATCCGTTGCCACCAGGTGTCGCTGGCCGCGTTCGAGGCGGCAGGCGACCATCGACGTTTTCCCGACGCCGGTGAGCCCTGGTCCGTGGCCAAGCTCTACTACAACCACGGGTTCCTGCGGCAACGGATGCAGCTACTGCAGGACGAGTTCGCCCGCAACGGCGAGGTGGGCCCGTTCGCCAAATGGCTGGAACACTGGCAGCCCGACCACGACGTGTTCGCCGACCGGGTGACCACCCGTGTCGAATGCGCCGAATACTTCAGCCAGCGCGACGACGCGCTGCGCGCGCACGCCACCCAGATCGACCCCAACGGCGACTTCTTCGCCGCGCCGATCGAGTGGCAGCAGCGACTCTGGCCGACCGAGGAGTTCGAGCTGGCCCGGTCTCGGGTGCCGGTTACTCTGCCGGAGACGGACCTGTTCGCCGGGATCGAGGACAACGGATGAACCACGCTGTGCTGACTGTGCTGTGGATGGCCGCCGACGACGGCGTGCCGCGCGACACCGGGCCGGATTTCGGCAAGGCCAGCCCGTTCGGGCTGCTGGTCATCGTGCTGCTGATGCTCGGCACGTTCGCGCTGGTGTGGTCGATGAACCGGCAGCTCAAGAAGTTGCCGGAATCGTTCGACCGGGAGGACCCCGCCGCGGACCAAGCCGCCGACGAGGGGACCGTCGGGTCCGCTTCGTCCGGCGATCTCCCGGGCGATGACGGGCCGGGCTCAGCGTCGCAGCAGTCGTCGAGCTAACAGCTCCCCAACGCCGGGTTTCGCACATGCGACTGCCGGATTAACCTTTGCCCCTTGGGGTTTCGTCGCTATGGCGAATATCGCCGACCCCAGCGCGGCATGCGATGATTGCCCTGAACCGCGGCTTGGGAGAAAGGTTCGGGGTTGGCCATGCTCGCAGATCGCTCACCCGGGTTGGCGCTGTCGCCGATCATCTTGATGGTGCTACTGGTCGGCCTCATCAAGGTTCCGGCCGTGCATGCCGACGCGGTCGACACCACTTTCCTGGGCGCCCTCAACTCCAAGGGCATCGACTTCGCCAACGGGCAGTCTGCGGTCATCGCCGGTCATGAGGTCTGCGACGAGCTCGACAGCGGCCGGCAGAAGAACGACGTGGTCTCCGAAGTGATGCAGAGTAGCCAGCTCGACGGCTACCACGCCGGTTTCTTCGTCGGGGTCAGCGTCAGTGCGTTCTGCCCGAGGCATCACGGTTAGTCCTGCTCAGCCGGCAGAGGGCGGCTTCGGCATGACCGGGCCCCGCAGTTCCAAACCGACTTCCAGGTCCTCGTACTTCTGCTGCTTGCGCTTGCGCCAGCCGCTGCCCGCAGAATTCGATGGGGGCACCATCGGCGGCATGATCGGCGGGATGCCAGCGAACGTCGTGGACTGGTTTGCGGGCAGCGGCGCCGCCGACGACGCCAGTTGCACCGGCGTCTGAGCCGCGGCCAGAAATCCCGCCGCGGCGGGCGGCGCGCTCAGCGGGCCCACCTTCACCCCGACACCGATTGCAGCCGAGGGTATTTCGGACAGGCCGGCGGCGCCCAGCGCCCCCAGCCCCCCGAGCGGCATGGCCGGGATCAAGGCGGACTCGCCCTCGGCGAGGCCCTGCGCCATCGCGGCGTTGACGTTCTGCAACGCCTGCGCCGAGGTGTTCTGGGCGAGATAGCTGAGCAGGTTGATCGGGAAACCGGAGGACACGAACTGGTTGGCATAGGTGTTCGCCAGGCCGGTCCAACTGGTGTTCGGGTCGAATGAGGTCAGCGACGACTCCAACGACGCCAAAGTCGAATCGGCAGAGGTGGTTCTACTGCCGGCTGTCGCGGGCTTCGGGGAGCTGAACGCGGGAAGTGTGGTGGCCTGCGCCGAGGCCGCCTGATAGCGGCTCATCGCGGCGGCGTTGTTCGTCCACATGCCCAGGTACTGGCTCTCGTTCTCCGCGATCGCCGCAGAGTTGTTCCCGAATCGATTGGTCGCCAGCAGTTGCACCCGGCGAGTGCGGTTGGCCTTGATCGCCGCGGTCGGGGCCACCGCGGTGCGGACCGTTTCGAAGGCCGCCGCGGCGGCCTGGATCGAGGCGGCGGTCCGCCGGCACTGCTGTGCCGTGGAGCGCAGCCACACCAGGTAGGGCTCGGCGGACTGCACCATCGCGGCCGCTGACCGGCCGCGCCACGAGTCCACCAATGCCGACAGCGCGGCGACATAGTCGTCGGCGTATTCATCGAGGTAACCGCCAAGCTGCCGCCACGCGCCGGACGCCTCGACGAGGGATCTCGCACCGGGGCCGGTGTGGACCAGCGCGGAGGTGACCTCGGGGGGCGCGGTTATGGACTGCATGACCCGTGGTGGTGGCTCGTTCAGGCGATCGCGCTGATAGCGGCCGATAGGCGCGACTTGAACGCGTCGGGGATGGGGACGTAGCCGTGGTCGGCCAGCTCGTGCTGGCCGTCGCCGATCGCGCTCTGCAGGAAGGCGCGCACCGCGGTTCCGACCTGTGGGTCGGGATACTTCGAGCAGACGATCTCGTAGGTGGCCAGCACGATCGGATACGCACCGGGCTGATTCGGCCGGTAGAAGGAGATGGTGTCCAGGGCCAGGTCGTTGCCGTCGCGGATGAACCAGGCCGAGGTAATGGTCTTGCCGACCGAGTCCTCACTGATCGCGACGGGGTCCGGGCCCGCCGAGGTGATGACGTTGGCCATGCCCAGCTGGTGGTTCTGCGCGAACGACCACTCGGTATAGGTGACCGACCCTTCGAGTTCGGCCGCGGCCGCGGCGACGCCCTCGTTGCCGTGGGCGGTCTGTCCGGCAGCGCCGTTGAAGGTTCGCCCGGCACCCTTGCCCCAGGTGCCCGCGGACGCGGTGTCCAGGTAGCGCTGGAAGTTGTCGGTGGTCCCGGAAGCGTCGCTGCGCGACACCACCCGAATCGGCAGGGCGGGCAGGGCTATGCCGGTGTTGAGTGCGGCGATCGCCGGATCGTTCCAGCTGGTGATGGTGCCGTTGAAGATGTTGGCCGCGGTGGGGCCGTCCAGGTTCAGCGATGTCACGCCACCCAGGCGAAACGCGATGGCGATGGGTCCGAACACCATCGGCAGGTTCCATACCGGCGCACCGCAGCGTTGCTGGGCGCGGTCGTATTCACCCTTGCTCAGCGGCGAATCAGATCCGCCGAAATCTGTTTGGTCGGCCAGGAATTCGTCGATGCCGGCACCGGAACCGTTCGGCTGGTAGGTCAGGCTCTGGCCAGGGCAGGCTTGGCTGAAGGTCGCGACGAACCGCGTCATGGCGTTGGCCTGAGCGGTGGATCCGCTGGCCTTCAGGTTCGGGTCTCCGCCGCAGTCCACCCCGGATGCCGGGGCCTGTGCCGCATGGCTCGGTGCGGTCGCGTCATGGCCGCCTCCGCATCCGGACAGCAGCGCAACGCCCACGGCCAGCAAGCTCGGTACGGCACGTCGATTGATGTCAACCACACCCCTCGGGTCGTCTCATCGGCGAATGTAGCAATGGCGTGTACCCGCAACATTGGTACTTCGCAGGAGAATTCAAGAGTTCAGCAACCGTTTTCGATCTGGTCATCAGCCGGGCAGGAAGCGTCTGCCTGCGGGTCCGTCGGCGCGCCGAGTGCCACAGGATTAGCGTGGATGGATGGCCAACCGTCTCGCAACGTCCGCCAGCCCCTACCTGCGTCAACACGCCGACAATCCGGTGCACTGGTGGGAGTGGACGCCCGAGGCCCTGGCCGAGGCCGTCGAACGCGACGTGCCGATCCTGCTGTCGGTGGGCTACGCGGCCTGCCACTGGTGTCACGTGATGGCGCACGGTTCCTTCGAGGACGCAGAAGTCGCGGCGGCCATGAACGCGGGCTTCGTGTGCATCAAGGTCGACCGGGAGGAGCGCCCGGATATCGACGCGATCTACATGACCGCCACCCAGGCGCTGACCGGGCGCGGCGGCTGGCCGATGACCTGCTTCCTGACCCCCGATGGCCGGCCGTTCTACTGCGGCACGTACTACCCCAAAGACGCGTTCTTGAACCTGCTTTCAGCGATCACCGCCACTTGGAACGAGCGTCGCGGGGAAGTCGAGGAGGCTTCGGACAACATTGCCACCGAGTTGCGCTCGATGGCCGCCGGACTGCCGGGGGACGGGCCGCCGGTCGATGCGATGCTCTGCGACGCTGCCGTGGCCGCGGTGCTGCGCGACGAGGACATCACCCACGGGGGATTCGGCGGCGCGCCGAAGTTCCCGCCGTCGGCGCTGCTGGAGACCCTGCTGCGTCATTACGAACGGACGGCGACCCGCCCGGCACTGCAGGCCGTGGAACGCGCCGGTGCGGCGATGGCCCGTGGTGGGATCTACGACCAGCTCGCCGGCGGCTTCGCCCGCTACAGCGTCGACAACGCCTGGGTGGTACCGCATTTCGAGAAGATGCTCTACGACAATGCATTGCTGCTGCGGGCCTATGCGCATTGGGCCCGACGTACCGGCGACCCGCTGGCCACCCGGGTGACCGCCCAGACGGCCCGCTTCCTACTCGACGAGTTGTCCGACCGTGGGATGTTCATCTCGTCGCTGGACGCCGACGCCGACGGCCAGGAGGGCTTGACCTATGTGTGGACACCCGAGCAGCTGACCGAGGTTCTCGGTGCCGACGACGGGGCGTGGGCCGCAGACGTTTTCGGGGTCACGGCGAGCGGCACCTTTGAGTCTGGCACGTCGGTGCTGCAGCTTCCGGTCGATCCCGATGATCCAGCGCGGCTCGAGCGGGTGCGCCAGGAGCTGCTGGCCGCCCGGCGGTCCCGGCCCCAGCCCGGCCGCGACGACAAGGTGGTCACCGCCTGGAACGGCATGGCGATCACGGCGTTGGCCGAAGCGGCTGTGGCGCTGGGAGATCCGACCCTGACCGCCGCGGCGCAGGAGTGTGCCGACAAGCTGCTTGAGCTGCACCTGGTGGACGGCCGGCTGCGCCGGGCCAGCCTGGGCGGTCGGGTGGGCGGCAGCGCCGCGATCCTGGAGGACTACGGCGCGCTGGCCACCGGACTGCTCAGCCTGTACCAGCTCGGCGGTCAGCAGCGGCTACTCGATGCGGCCGCCGGCCTGCTGGACACCGCGCTGGCCCACTTCACCGATCCGGAGTCACCCGGGCGCTGGTTCGACAGCGCCGACGACGCCGAGGCGCTGGTGCTGCGACCCAGCGACCCGATGGACGGCGCCACCCCGTCTGGCGCGGCGTTGATCACCGAAGCGCTGCTGACCGCGGCCCACCTGGTCGCCGCGGACCGTAGCGAGCGGTACCGCCAGGCCGCCACCGATGCGCTGGCGGCCCATGCCGCGCTGCTGGAGCGCGTACCCCGCGCGGTCGGGCACTGGCTCGGCATCGCCGAGGCCTACGTGCGGGGTCCGCTGCAGATCGCGGTGGCCTGCGACGGCCCAGACTCCGCGCTGCTGGCACAGGCGCGCCGGCTGGCGCCCGGGGGGACGATCGTGGTCGGCGGGGCGGCCGACTCATCGGAGCTGCTGATCGGGCGAAGCCGGGTGGGCGGCGCCGACGCCGCCTACGTCTGTCGGGGCCCGGTGTGTGACTTGCCGGTGGGCAGCGCGGCGCAGTTGGCCTCCGCACTTGGCGTTGCCCTTGGGGTGCCCGCAAATCCGGCATCCGTGTAACGTGCGGCACATGACGAGCGCACCCGAGCGGGCACAGGCCATCACCGAGACCGTCCACCGCTACATCGAGCTGGTCGGCGGCGGCGACGCCGATGCGCTGGTCGAGCTCTACGCCTCCGACGCCACCCTGGAGGACCCGGTCGGCGGCGAGGTGCACATCGGCCACCAGGCCATCCGCAACTTCTACTCGGCCATCACCGGGCTGGACCGCAAGGCCGAGCTGGTGACGCTGCGGGTCGCCGGCAACGAGGCGGCGTTCCACTTCGCGCTGACCATCACTAACGGTGACCACCGGATGCGCATCGAGCCGATCGACGTGATGGTATTCGACGGCGACGGCAAGATCGCCGGGATGAAGGCCTACTGGTCGGCGGAGAACATCACCCAGCTGTAGCCGCGCGGCTACGAGAGCACCGCGAACCAGATCGCGATGTACTGGCAGATCGCGGCCACAGCGGTGCAGGCGTGAAAGAACTCGTGGTACCCGAACGTCTCGGGCCACGGGTCCGGCCACTTCAGCGCGTACATGATCGCGCCGATGCTGTAGAGCGCGCCACCGACGGCCAGCAGCACCATCGCCGCGACACCGGCGTTGTGCATGATCGTCGCGATGAAAAACGCTGACACCCAGCCCAACAGCAGGTAGAGCGGCACCCCGACCCACTTCGGGGCGGTCGGCCAGCACAGCTTGAGCACCACGCCGGCCAGCGCACCGCCCCACACGATCGCCATCACCAGCCGTTCCTGGGCGCCGTGGTCCATGGCCAGCAGTGCGAACGGGGTGTAAGTGCCGGCGATGAAGATGAAGATCATCGCGTGGTCGAGCCGCTTCATGCGGATCCGGGCGGCGACAGACTTCCAGGTGATCCGGTGATAAGTCGCGCTGACCGCGAACATGCCCACCACGGAGATCGAGTAGGCCAAGGTGGCCAGGCCGGCCTCGAGCCCGGCCAGCGACCAGGCCACCGCGGTCAAGGTGATCCCGGCGATGACGGCCACGATGGCCGACACGAGGTGAATCCACCCGCGTGCCCGCGGTTTGGTGTGCGGCACGGTGAGGTCCGCCGGCAGCTCGTTCGGATTCGGCTCGGCGATGGTGTCGGTGTGGGTGCTCATGGGCCTTCCTGAACTCCACGCGGATCCCGGACTGATTCCCGTCATTGCTTTCAGATCACAGTAGTCTGGGTTTTTGTGGCAATCATCCCGGCGCGCTTGAAGGAGCCGTTGTACCGGATCTACGAACTGCGCCTCCGGCAGGGCTTGGCGGCGTCGCGGTCGACGCTGCCCCGCCACATCGCCGTGCTCTGCGACGGTAACCGGCGGTGGGCGCGCGACGCCGGCTACGACGACGTCAGCTACGGCTACCGGATGGGTGCGGCCAAGATCGCCGAGATGCTGCGCTGGTGCGCCGACGCGGGCATCGAGATGGCCACCGTCTACCTGCTGTCCACCGAGAACCTGCAGCGCGACCCCGCCGAACTGGCCGCGCTGATCGAGATCATCACCGACGTGGTGGAGGAGATCTGTGCGCCCGCGAATCGGTGGAGCGTGCGCACCGTCGGGGACCTGGCGCTGCTGGGCGAAGAACCCGCCCGTCGCCTGCGTGAGGCCACGGAAGGCACAGTAAGCACCGCCGATCCTGACCGCGCAAGCTCGCGCCTGCACGTCAACGTCGCGGTCGGCTACGGCGGCCGCCAAGAGATCGTCGATGCCGTGCGTGGCCTGCTCGGCAAGCAGCTGGCCAACGGCGCAACCGCCGAGGAGCTGGTCGACGCGGTGACCGTCGAGGGCATCTCGGAGAACCTCTACACCTCGGGTCAGCCCGATCCGGACCTGGTGATCCGCACGTCCGGGGAGCAGCGGTTGTCGGGCTTCCTGCTGTGGCAGAGCGCCTACTCGGAGATGTGGTTCACCGAGGCGCACTGGCCGGCGTTTCGGCGGGTCGACTTCCTGCGAGCGCTGCGCGACTACAGCGTGCGGCACCGGAGATTCGGGCGGTAGCGAGCCGTGGTGATGTTGTCGGCGCTGGTCTTCACCCTGAGTTGGTGGCTCGGGATGTACCTGTTGGCGCGCGACCCGCGCAAACCGGTGCTGGTGCTGGCCGCGGTCGGGTTGTGCGGTTTCGCCGCCGTGGTGGCCGCCGACGCGGTCCGGGAGGTGTGGCATCCGGTGCTGCTCGGGCGGGTGGAGATCTACCTCGCGGTGCTGCCCGGGGTGGCCTGGTTCGCGGTGCTGCTGGAGCTGGCCAGGCCGTGTGACCGATGGACCGGCCGGGCGCGCGACGTGACGTTCATCGGCGCGGTCGGGGCCGCCGCGCTGGTCGGAGCGACCTGGGCCGGCAGCGTGGAAGGCCCGCCGCGGGCCGGACACTGGCTGCTGTTCGCGGTGATCTCGGTGTCGACGTTGGCGGCGATGGTCAAGGCGCTGATCCGGCCCGCGCAGCCCGGTTCGGTGCTCGGTGTGGCCGCCGTCGCGACACTGTTCTTCGCCCTGGCCAACGCGATCCTGATCATCCCGCTGGGCGTGGTGCCCAGCGGGATAGCGCTGGCCAGCACCGGCGTCGACGTCCTGCTCCTGGGCCTGGCGGTGGCGCTGTGGGATGCCTTCGACGAAGGGCAGGCGCTGCGCTTGGACATGTTGCGGTCGTTTCTTGCCTGCGTCGCGATGGCGGCGTTGCTGGGTGGGCAGGTGTTGATCGGGCTGTGGTTGACCCGAGCCGAACCCGTGGCGCAGACCGCGCTGACGGTGCTGTTGTTCACCACGATCGCGGTCGGGATCGAGGTCCAGGTGTTCGTCGACCGGCTGGCCGGACTCTGGGACCGGCTGGCGTTCTGGCGGTCCCCGGCGTTGCGCGCCGACCGCGCCGTGTTGCGCGGCACCGAGGCGGCGCTGGCGCTGCGCTCGACCGGCCCGCTCGACGACCTCGACGAGGAGACCTTCGTCCGGCTGACCCGCCGGGCGCTGGGGCACTACGGGGATCTGTCGAAGCTCGTCGCCAGCCCCCTGACCGCGTTGCCGGTCATCGACGAGCGGTTGGCCGCCCGCGGTGCGCCCGATGCCCCGCTGGAACGCGCCAACGAGCTCAAGGCCGTGCTGGCCGATCGGATCGCCGCGCTCAAGCCGCGCGACGGCGGCGAGTTCGGCACCACCGAGCAGTGGCGTCACTACAACGCCCTGTATTTCCCCTACGTCGTCGGAGTGCGCGCCTACGCACAGAACGCCACCGCGGCCGGGCTGGACCCCACCGCCCGGCAGGCCTGGCAGTGGCTGGTCACCGAGGTGCCGCAGCGTTCACTGCACAACTGGCAGAACGCCGGGGCCCGGGTGATCGCCGCCGACCTACGGGGCCGGATGACGGTGTCGTCGGCGCTCTGACCTGCGCGTGGCAGTGCTTGGCAGTGCCACGGGTCGATGTGGCAGTGGTTGCGCCGCAAGGTCGAGGGTGTCCGCACCACCCTCGAAGGGAGTTTCCTCATGACCGCCATCACCACCCCGGTCCTGTCCGACTCGACCGACTCACTCTTGCGCTTCGCGCTGCGCGCCGACGCCGTCATCGTCGGAACCGTCGGCCTGGCCGGCGCGCTCGCCGCCCGCCCGATGGCGGCACTGGAAGGCCTCACCGCGGCCCACGAATACGCCCTGGCCGCCTTCTGCATCCTCTACGGCGTCGTGGTCTACTTCCTGTCCGCGCTGCCGGACCTGCGCCGCGCGGGTATCGGTGTGATTGCCGCCAATGTGGCGTGCACCGTGGCCGCCGTCGCGGTGGTCGAGGCAGGTGTACTGCCGCTGACCGGAATCGGGGTGGTGGCCATGCTGGCGAGCGCGGTCTACACCGCGTTCTTCGCACTGATGCAGTACCGGGGGCTGCGCCGCCTGGGCTGAGATGCAGCCCACTCAACGTGTCGCCGCGGCCGTCACCGTCTACAGTTCTCTCCCATGAAGTGGCGGCTGGCGGCGATGACGCTGATCCCCGGAACCCTGATCTACGCCGCCGCGCCGGCGCAGGCCGACGAGAAGACTTACCTCAGTTACCTTGAGTCGCACGGCTTCAAATACCAGAACAGTCCCGGGCTGACCACTCCTTCCGGGGCGGTGCAGTTCGGCAAGATCATCTGCGAGAACCTGCGGAAGGGCCGCCCGGCCAAGGACCGGTTCGGCACGAAGGTCGCCGACGGCGTCACCAAGGTCATGATCGACGGGGCGCAACGCGAAATGTGCCCGGACACCTTGGCTGCCGCCGCCACCCCCACGCCGACGCCGGCGGTGCCGCCGCCGGGCGCGGGCGAACCGCCGTCACCGGGGCCTGAGGTTCCACCGCCGGCCGACCCGGCACCGCCGCCCGGTTTCCCGCCGCCCCCAGGCTTCCCGCCGCCCCCGGGTTTCCCCCCGCCGCCGGACTTCCCGCCGCCACCCGGTTTCCCGCCGCCGCCCGAGCCTGCACCTGCACCCGCAGGGGAGCTGCCCCCGCCGCCGCCGGAGCCGGCGCCTCCGCCGGGACAGCCGCAGCCGGGCACCGCGACGCAGCCCTAGCGGTCGCCGCTGGAGCCACGGGCTAAAGCTTGCGCAGTCGCAGCCTGTTGATGGAGTGATCGGCGTCCTTGCGCAGCACCAGCGTCGCTCGCGGCCGGGTGGGCAGGATGTTCTCGATCAGGTTGGGCCGGTTGATCGAGCGCCAGATGTCGCGCGCTGCGGCCACCGCCTGCTGATCATTGAGCGCTGCGTAGTGGTGGAAGTGCGAGTCGGGGTTGGCGAACGAGGTGGAGCGCATCGCCAGGAACCGCGAGACGTACCAGTGCTCGATGTCTTCCACCCGGGCGTCGACGTACAGCGAGAAGTCGAACAGGTCGGAGATCATCAGCGTCGGGCCGGTCTGCAGAACGTTGAGGCCCTCGAGGATCAAGATGTCGGGGTGGCGGACCACCTGCTTGGCGCTGGGAACGATGTCGTAACTCATGTGTGAGTAGACCGGCGCGCACACGTAGTCCGCACCGGACTTCACCGAGGTGACGAACCGCATCAGCGCGCGGCGGTTGTAGCTTTCCGGGAACCCTTTGCGGTGCATCAGGTTCCGGCGCTGCAACTCATGATTGGGGTAGAGAAACCCGTCGGTGGTGACCAGATCCACCCGCGGGTGGTGATCCCAGCGGGCCAGCAACGCCTGCAGCACACGGGCCGTCGTCGACTTGCCGACCGCCACGCTGCCGGCCACCCCGATGACGAACGGCACCGGCCGATCGGGATTCTGGTCGTTCTCGGCACCGAGGAACTCCGCGGTGGCGGCGAAGAGCTGTTGGCGGGCGGCGACCTGCAGGTGCAACAGACGCGCGAGCGGCAGATAGACCTCTTCGACCTCCAACAGGTCGACCTGCTCGCCGAGGCCGCGCAGTGCGACGACTTCTGCTTCGGTGAGTGGCATCGGCGTCGACATACGGAGTGTCCGCCATTGACGTCGGTCGAACTCCACGTAGGGAGTCGGCTCGCTCAGCCGCCGCATGACCATACAGTCTTGCAGTAGCCGCGACGGTTAACCTGATCGGGTATGGAGCCCGCCGCCTTGATCCGTGAATACCTGTTGCTCGGTCTGCGCTTTGACCGCATCGAGCAGGGTTACGTCGACGCCTTCACCGGCGACCCCGAGCTGCAGCGACTGGTCGCCAACGAGCCGATGCCCAACCCGTCCGACCTGGCCCGTCAGGCCGAGAAGCTGGTCGCTGCGCTGCCGGGCGGCCTCGATCCGGCGCGCGCTGAGTACCTGCGGGTGCACCTGCGGGCGCTGGCGTGCGCCGGGCGCAAGTTCGCCGGGGAGCAGGTCGGCTTCGTCGAGGAGGTCCGCGACTACTTCGATGTCGACATCGTCAAGGGCGACACCGACCGCTATCGCCAAGCCCACGCCCGGCTGGACGAAGCGCTGGGTGGCACCGGCCCGCTGGCCGAGCGGATGGCCGCGCACCGGAAGGCCGAGGAGATTCCGCCGGAGCGGCTCGAAGCCGCTATCCACGCGTTCTCCTCGGCGCTGCGCGACCGGGTGCGGGTGCATTTCCCGTTGCCGGAGACCGAAACCATCACCTACGAAGTGGTCACCGACAAGCCGTGGTCGGGGTTCAACTACTACCGCGGCGACTACCGCTCCACGGTGGCGGTCAACGCCGATCTCAAGCAGCTGATGTCGAATCTGCCGCGGTTGGTGGCCCACGAGTCCTACCCGGGTCATCACACCGAGCACTGCCGCAAGGAGGCCGGGCTGGTCGAAAAGCTCGGCCAGGCCGAGCAGACCATCTTCTTGGTCAACACCCCGCAATGTCTGATGGCCGAGGGCCTGGCCGATCTGGCGTTGTATGCGGCGGTCGGGCCGGGTTGGGGTGGCTGGGCCGCCGAGATCTACGCCGACCTGGGCCTGCAGTTCGACGGGGCCCGGGCCGAAGCGGTGTCCGAGGCCGCCGCGGCGCTGGCCGACGTGCGGCAGGACGCGGCGCTGATGCTGCACGACGAGCATCGCGACGCCGACGAGGTGGCCGACTACCTGCGGCGCTGGCTGTTGGTCACCGATGACCGGGCCCGCCAGAGCCTGCGGTTCTTGTCCTCGCCGTTGTGGCGGGCCTACACCTCGACCTACGTGGAGGGCTACCGGCTGCTGCGCGGCTGGCTGGACGCCGCGCCGCCCGGGGTGAGTCTCACCGAGCGGTTCGGTCGGTTGCTCGACGAACCGTTGACCCCGTCGACGCTGCGGGCCGACTGAGGCCCCGGGGCGCCGGGCCGGCCGGGTGAGTGTGTGGATTTACACACTGGACCTCGTGATTTGCGGATAAATCCGCACAGTTGGCGCAGGGGAGCGATCGCTGGCCTGCGGCAATCGGGTGAAGGTCCGCGTGCCAAACTGGAGGGCGTGACTGCCGCACCGAACACCCGCCCCGCGTCCACCATGTCGACCCCGCTGGCCGAACTCGACCCCGACATCGCCGAGCTGCTCGGCAAGGAACTGGGCCGTCAGCGCGACACGCTGGAGATGATCGCCTCGGAGAACTTTGTCCCGCGGGCGGTGCTGCAGGCACAGGGCAGTGTGTTGACCAACAAGTACGCCGAGGGCCTGCCGGGCCGGCGCTACTACGGCGGGTGCGAGCACGTCGACGTGGTGGAGAACATCGCCCGCGACCGTGCCAAGGCACTGTTCGGCGCTGACTTCGCCAACGTCCAGCCGCACTCGGGTGCGCAGGCCAACGCCGCGGTGCTGCAGGCGTTGATGGAGCCCGGCGACCGCCTGCTTGGCCTGGACCTGGCCAATGGGGGACACCTGACCCACGGGATGCGGTTGAACTTCTCCGGCAAGCTCTACGAGAACGCCTTCTACGGCGTCGACCCGGTCACTCACCGCGTCGACATGGACGTGGTGCGCACCCAGGCGCTGGAGTTCAAGCCGAAGGTGATCATCGCCGGCTGGTCGGCCTACCCGCGTGTCCTCGACTTCGCGGCGTTCCGGTCGATCGCCGACGAGGTCGGCGCGACGCTGTGGGTGGATATGGCGCACTTCGCCGGGCTGGTGGCCGCGGGTCTGCACCCGTCGCCGGTGCCGCACGCCCAGGTGGTGTCCACCACGGTGCACAAGACGCTCGGCGGCCCGCGGTCCGGTCTGATCGTCGGCCAGAAGGAATTCGCCAAGCAGATCAACTCGGCGGTCTTCCCGGGCCAGCAGGGCGGCCCGCTGATGCACGTGATCGCCGCCAAGGCCGTCGCGCTGAAGATCGCCGGCACCCCCGAATTCGCCGAGCGCCAGCAGCGGGTGCTCTCCGGCGCGAAGATCATCGCCGAGCGGCTGCTGGCCGCCGACGTGGCCAAGGCCGGCGTCTCGGTGGTCAGTGGCGGTACCGACGTGCACCTGGTGCTCGTCGACCTGCGGGACTCGCCGCTGGACGGCCAGATGGCCGAGGACCTGCTGCACGAGGTCGGCATCACCGTCAACCGCAACGCGGTCCCGAACGACCCGCGGCCGCCGATGGTGACCTCCGGGCTTCGGGTGGGCACCCCGGCGCTGGTCGCTCGTGGTTTCGGCGACGCCGAGTTCACCGAGGTCGCCGATGTCATCGCCACCGCGCTGGCGGACGGTTCGGCCGCTGACGTGCCGGCGCTGCGGGCCCGGGTTGCCAAGCTGGCGCAGGACTTCCCGCTGTACGACGGCCTGGAGGACTGGAAGCTCGCCTGACTGGCGAACACGCCGTACCCCGAGTTGACAGGATAGTGTGAATTCGGGTTACAGTTACTTTCATGGCTGAACGTCCCGTTGCTAATGCACTGATCCGCGAGCTGGAGCCGGTGGTCGACGCGAACTTGGTCCGACACATCGACACGGTGGACCCGTGGTACGCGCACGACTTCGTGCCGTTCGAGCAGGGCCAGAACTTCGCGTTTCTCGGCGGCCAGGACTGGGACCCGTCGCAGGTCACGCTGCCCAAGCTGATCACCGACGCCTGCGAGATCCTGCTCGTGGAGAAGGACAGCCTGGCCGGCTACCACCGTGAGCTGGTCGAGCACTTCATCCTCGAGGACAAGTGGGGCCGCTGGATCGGCCGGTGGACCGCCGAAGAGCACCTGCACGCCATCGCGCTGCGCGAGTACCTCATCGTGACCCGGGAGATCGACCCCGACGAGAACGAGCGTGTCCGGATGGAGCACGTGCAGAAGGGCTACCGCGCCGACCGCTACAGCCAGGTCGACACGCTGGTGTTCATGGCCTTCTACGAACGCGCCTGCGCCGAGTTCTGCCGCAACCTGGCCGACCAGATCGATGAGCCCGTACTCAAGGGGCTGATCGGCCGGATCGCCGGCGACGAGGAGCGGCACGAGGAGTTCTTCGCGAACCTTGTCGCGCACTGCCTGGACTTCGTGCACGACGAGACGGTGGCCGCGATCGCCGCCCGGGCCGCCGAGCTCAAGGTCGTCGGCGCCGACATCGACGCCTACGCCGATCGGCAGGCCGCACTCGCCGAGGCCGGCATCTTCGGGCCCGACCAGTTGCGCCGGGTGATCTCCGACCGAATCAGCGCTTGGGGCTTGGCTGCCAACCCCGATCTGAAGCCGTTCGTCATCGGCTGAAAACTCCGGCGCGCCTGCGCAGCGCGCACGCGCCGACGGGGGTACCGTCGCAATCGATGGCTAGCCACACGCTTCGCTGTCTCATCGGCACCACCGGTCGTGATTACGACAGGACCGGCCCCGGTCCTGTGCCGTGCCCCCCGTCGAAATGTTCGCGCGGGGTCGCGCGTGCCCTCACCGCTGGAGCGCTTAGTGCCTGAAATCCGGACGTACGTGCTCGACACCTCCGTACTGCTGTCGGACCCGTGGGCTTGCACCCGGTTCGCCGAACACGAGGTTGTCGTCCCGCTGGTGGTCATCAGTGAGTTGGAGGCCAAACGCCACCATCATGAGCTCGGCTGGTTCGCCCGCCAGGCGCTACGCATCTTCGACGACATGCGACTAGAGCACGGACGGCTCGACCAGCCCATTCCCGTTGGGACACAGGGCGGTACGCTGCACGTCGAGCTCAATCACAGCGACCCCGCGGTGTTGCCGACCGGGTTCCGCACCGACAGCAACGACTCCCGGATCCTGACCTGTGCGGCCAACTTGGCGGCCGAAGGACGCCACGTCACGTTGGTCAGCAAGGACATTCCGCTGCGGGTCAAGGCCGCCGCGCTGGGTCTGGCTGCCGACGAATACCACGCCCAGGACGTCATCGTCTCCGGCTGGACCGGGATGGACGAGGTCGAGGCGTCCGTCGAGGACGTCGACGCGCTGTTCGACGAGGGCGAAATCGATCTGGCCTCTGCACGGGATCTGCCGTGCCACACCGGAATCCGTCTGCTGGCGGGCAGTTCGCATGCCTTGGGGCGGGTCAACGCGGCCAAGCAGGTCCAGTTGGTCCGCGGCGACCGGGAGGCGTTCGGTCTGCGCGGGCGGTCCGCTGAGCAGCGGGTGGCGCTGGATCTGCTGCTCGACGAATCGGTGGGCATCGTCTCGCTGGGCGGCAAGGCCGGCACCGGCAAGTCCGCGCTGGCGCTGTGTGCCGGCCTGGAAGCGGTCTTGGAGCGGCGCACCCAGCGCAAGGTGGTGGTGTTCCGCCCGCTGTACGCCGTCGGCGGTCAGGAACTCGGTTACCTGCCGGGCAGCGAGAACGAGAAGATGGGGCCCTGGGCTCAGGCGGTGTTCGACACCCTCGAGGGTCTGGCCAGCCCGGCAGTGCTCGAGGAGGTGCTGTCACGCGGCATGCTGGAGGTGTTGCCGCTGACGCATATCCGCGGGCGCTCGTTGCACGACTCGTTCGTGATCGTCGACGAAGCGCAATCGCTGGAGCGCAACGTGCTGCTGACCGTGCTGTCGCGGCTGGGCACCGGCTCGCGGGTGGTGCTCACCCACGACGTCGCGCAGCGGGACAACCTACGGGTCGGTCGGCACGACGGCATCGCCGCGGTGATCGAGAAGCTCAAGGGTCACCCGCTGTTCGCCCACATCACCCTGCTGCGCAGCGAACGCTCGCCGATCGCCGCCCTGGTCACCGAGATGCTCGAGGAGATCAGCGGACCCGACCTGAGCTGAGCCCCCGGTAGGCTGCCGGGGTGGCAAAACCCTGGCATGTCGGTGTGGTTGCGATGGCCGTTGCGGTGCTCGGCGCCTGCACCAGCCATGTCCACGAGGCGTCGGCCGAACCGGTGGACTGCGCCGTGGACAAGTGTGTGGCGCTGACCTTCGACGACGGTCCGTCGCCCTACACCGACCGGCTGTTGGGGATATTGAACGACGCCGGCGCGCGCTCCACGTTCTTCCTGATCGGCAACAAGGTGGCGGCCGACCCGGCGGGCGCCAAGCGGATCGCCGACGCCGGCATGGAGATCGGCAGTCATACCTGGGAACACCCGAACATGACCACGATCCCGGCAGCGGACGTGCCCGCGCAGTTCGCCAAGGCCACCGACGCGATCCGCTCCGCGACCGGCGTCACCCCGACGCTGTGGCGCCCGCCCGGCGGGCTCACCGACGCGGCGGTCAATGCGCGGGCCGCCGAGGCCGGACAGGCTGCGATCTTGTGGGATGTCATCCCGTTCGACTGGATCAACGACGCCGACACCAATGCCACCCGCTACATGCTGATGACCCAGATCAAGCCCGGCTCGGTGGTGCTGTTCCACGACACCTACTCATCCACGGTGGATCTGGTCTACCAGTTCCTGCCGGTGCTCAAAGCCAATGGCTACCACGTGGTTACGGTCAGCCAGCTGCTCGGTCCGCGCACGCCGGGCAGCGTGTACGGCAGCCGGGACAACGGCCCGCCGGTCAATGAGCTGCAGGACATCCCACCCGCGGACATCCCGGGGCTGCCGGCGACGCCGTCGCCGCCGCCGATGCCGAACTTCCCGATCACCGACATTGCAGGGGCGAATTCCGGGGGACCCAACAACGGCGCGTGAGCGCGGGGGTGCTTGTTCGCGAGATTGCGCTCACGCAGGTGGCTACTCGAACTTTTCCTGCATAGTTGCGATCTCGCGGCTTGGTCTCGACCCTTGACACCTTGACACAAAAAACTATTCTTTGTGTCAAGTGAGTCGAGGAGGCCTCAGATGACGGCAGTGATCAGTCGTGTCACCAGCATCGACCCTGCCTCTCGGGTTCGGCCCGAGGTGATGGCCCAATTCCGCAGGCACTCCGGCAGCGTGCTGTCGGGCCTGTTCGGCGCCGCGGCGTTCGACGAGGTGGCGTTGGTGCCGGTGGCCGCCGCGGTGGACAAGACCGGGCGCTTCGAACGCAACTTCACCGACCGCGCCATCCGCAGCGGATTCTCTGCCCTGCTTGCCATCTGGGGTGATGCCGAGGACCGCGCGGCCGAAGGCGAGCGACTCAAGCGGATGCACCGCGACGTGCACGGCCACGGCAAGGGCGACTTCGCCGACGTCCGCTACAGCGCGCTGAACCCGCGGCTGTGGAACTGGATTGCCGTCAGCGGCATGTTCGTGACCCTCAATTCGTTCACCCCCGTCACCGGCATCAAATGGAACGACGCCGAGCGGGAGGCGGCCTACCAGCAACTGGTCGAGGCGTTCAGCGCTCTCGAGCTGCCCGGCAAGGCCGGCAAGTTCCCCGCGACCTATGTCGAGGCCGCCGAGTACTACGACCAGATGGTGCAGACCGACCTGGCGGCCAACCCGTTCTTGGATCGGGTCACCGCCGGGCTGGGCAAGCTGCCGCTGCCGTCGGCCCTGCCGGCCCCGGTACGGGCCGCGGCTGCTCCGCTGTGGTCGGTCCTCAGCGCGGGGGCCGGCCGCGTGGTCAAGATCTGTTCGTTCGGGATCATGCACCCCGGGGTTCGGGAGCTGACGGGTTTCCGGTGGCAGCCGCACCACGACGTCGAATTCAACTTCTACACCCAGCTGCTGCAGATGGCGTGGCGGGTGTTGCCCGATCGCGTCGTGCTGGTGCCGCTGGCCTACAACCGGCTGCAGTACGAGAAGCTGGTGAAGATGCACCGCTCGGTCGCGCTGGATTCCTTTGCGCCGCCCGGCGGCTGCCCGATGGGATGACACACTGGTGCCGATGACATCGCGACGCAGTACCGCGAGCCCAGCCGAGCAAGAGGCGGCCATCCTCAAAGCGGCCGCCGAAGAAGTCGGGCTGGTCGGGGTGGGCCGCGCCAGCCTTGATGTCATCGCCCGCCAGGCAGGAGTCAGTCGCAGCACCTTGTACCGGCGCTTCCCGACGCGCGACGCACTGATCACCGAGCTCGGTCGCCGGGCCTTCGACAATGCGATGGTTCAGCTGCGCACCGTCGCGGTGGACTCCGGGCCGAAGAACGCCGCGGTTGCGGCGTTTCGTGCCGGGTTGCGGCTGCTCACCACCGATCCGGTGGTGCGGAAGCTGCTGCGGCTGGACGCCGGTGTGCCGACGATGGCCGGGATGTACCAGGAGGCCGAGGCATTCCTGGACAGCGCGTCGAGCGCGATGGCCAAGGCGCTACGCGCCGCCGGAGCCACCATGCCCGACGGCGATTTGGTGGCTGCCGCCGAACTGCATGTGCGCCTGGCCGCTTCGATCGCCCAAGTGTCGACGTCGGTGCTCGACCCGGCTGACGAGCAGGCGGTCAGCGCTTACGCGAATAAGTATCTGGCGCCGCTGGTCTGGTAGCCGCTGGGGCGGAACCGAGCCGGAGAACGACGGCGGCCGAGGCCAGCGAGAAGGCCCCGACCACCCAGAGCGCGGCCCTGCCGTCGCCGGTCAGATCGGTCAGCCAACCCGTCACGTAGGGACCACCGAAGCCGCTGATGTTGCCCAGCGAGTTGATCAACGCGATGCCACCGGCCGCCGCGGTCCCGGTGAGGAAGGTCGAGGGCAGCGCCCAGAAAACCGGCATGGCGCACATGATCGAGCACGTGGTCACAGTGATCGCGACCATCGCCAGATACGGGTTGGCCATATACAGCGCTGCCGGAATGCTGATCCCGCCGGCGATCGCGGGGATCGCCACATGCCAGACGCGTTCGCCCGTCCGGTCGGCGTGGCGAGCCCAGGGCACCATCACGATCGCCGCGATCGCGTAGGGGATAGCGGTCACCAGGCCGCGTCCGATGATGCTGAGGTGGCTGCCGTACTGCTGCTGAAATCCCGAGACGATGGTCGGTAGGAAGAACCCAACGGCGTACAGCCCGTAGACGATCCCGAAGTAGACGAACGCCAGGGCCAGGATCCTCGGGTGGCTGAGCGCCTTGCGTAGCGGCCAGTGTTGACCGGCCTCGGCCACCGCACGCTCGTCGGCCAACGTGGTTTCCAGCCATTGGCGTTCGTCGGCGTCGAGCCAGCCGGCCGCGGCCGGGCGATCGGTCAGGTAGAACCAGCAGGCGAACGCCAACGCAATGGCCGGCAACCCCTCGACGAGGAACATGAACCGCCACCCGGCCAGACCGAAAACGCCATGGCCCCAGTCGATGACGAGCGCGGACAAGGTGGCGCCGATGGCCGTGGAAACCGGCACCGACACCATGAACAGCGAGACCGCCCGGGATCGATGCTTCTCCGGGAACCAGAACGTGAGGTAGAGGATGATGCCCGGGAAGAAGCCGGCTTCGGCCACCCCCAGCAGGAACCGCAGCGCGACGAGCGTCGCTGCGTTGGGCACGAAAGCGATTGCGGTGCTGACGATTCCCCAGGTCAGCATGATCCGGGCCAGCCAGCGTCGGCCGCCGAACCTGTGCAGCGCGATGTTGCTGGGTATCTCCAGCAACAGGTAGCCGAAGAAGAAGATCCCGGACGCGAATCCGAACGTGGTCGCGGTGAGGCCCAGCTCGGCGTTCATCCCGTTGGGCCCGGCGAAGCCGATATTGACCCGGTCCAGGTAGTTGACGACGAACAGCAGCGCCAGGAAGGGGATCAGCCGACGGGAGACTTTTGCCAGCGTCGCCCGGCCCAGCTGCGCCGCGGCGGGGTCAGGGTTCATCCGCGGCCTGGCGGATCAGTCCTTTACCTTGGCCATCGCCAACACGTCGAGGCGCTTGTCCAGCTCGGCCTCCGACAGGTTCTCGCCGATCAGGCCGCGGTCGATCACGGTCTGGCGAATGGTCTTGCGCTCCTTGAGGGCCTGCTTGGCCACCGCGGCGGCCTCCTCGTAGCCGATCGCGGAGTTCAGCGGCGTCACGATCGACGGGCTGGACTCGGCCAGTTCCCGCAGGTGCTCCTCATTGGCGACCAGCCCGACGATGCAGCGCTCGGCGAACAGGCGCGAGACGTTGGACAGCAGCGTGAAGGACTCCAGCATGTTGCGGGCCATCATCGGGATGTAGACGTTGAGCTCGAAGGCGCCGTTGCCGCCGCCCCAGGCGATCGCCGCGTCGTTGCCGATCACCTGCGCGGCCACCTGGGTGACCGCCTCGGGCAGAACGGGATTCACCTTGCCCGGCATGATCGAGCTGCCCGGCTGCAGGTCGGGCAGCTGGATCTCGGCCAGGCCGGTCAGCGGACCTGAACCCATCCAGCGGATGTCGTTGGCGATCTTGGTCAGCGACACCGCGATGGTGCGCAGCGCACCCGAGGCCTCGACCAGGCCGTCGCGCGCCGCCTGGGCCTCGAACGAGTTGGCCGCGGTGCGCAGCTCGGTGATGCCGGTCTCGGCGACCAGCACCTCGACCACCTTGGCGCCGAAGCCGTCCGGGGCGTTCAGGCCGGTGCCGACGGCGGTGCCGCCGATCGCCAGCTCACCGAGGCGGGGCAGGGTGGCCTGCACCCGCTCGATACCGGCGGCGATCTGGCGGGCGTAGCCGGAGAACTCCTGGCCCAGGGTGACCGGGACGGCGTCCATCAGGTGGGTGCGGCCCGACTTCACCACGGTGCGCCACTGCGCGGCCTTGGCGGCCAGCGCGTCGTGCAGCACCTGCAGCGACGGGATCAGGTGGCGCACTGCGGCTTCGGTGGCCGCGATGTGGGTGGCGGTCGGGAAGGTGTCGTTGGACGACTGCGACATGTTCACGTCGTCGTTGGGGTGCACCGTGACGCCGTTGGCCGAAGCGATCGAGGCGATCACCTCGTTGGTGTTCATGTTCGAGCTGGTGCCCGAGCCGGTCTGGAAGACGTCGATGGGGAACTGGTCGTCGTGCTTGCCCTCGGCGATCTCGGCGGCGGCGGCCTTGATGGCGGCGGCCTTCTCCGGTGCCAGCAGACCCAGGTCGGCGTTCACCTGCGCACACGCGCTCTTGAGCAGACCGAGCGCCCGGATCTGGGTGCGCTCCAGGCCCCGCCCGGAGATCGGGAAGTTCTCCACCGCACGCTGGGTCTGGGCGCGCCACAGCGCGGTCACCGGCACCCGGACCTCGCCCATGGTGTCGTGTTCGATGCGGTATTCGATCTCGCTCATAGCTTTTCCGGTCCTCGCTTGACGGTCAGGGCAGGGGATAGGCGGCGTGGGAGTCGCCGGTGAAGTCGACGGCCGAGTACTCGTTGAGCTTCGACAGCCGGTGATAGGCCTCGATCATCCGGACGGTGCCGGACTTCGAGCGCATCACGATCGATTGGGTGGTGCAGCCGCCGGGGTAGTAGCGAACCCCCTTGAGCAGGTCGCCGTCGGTGACGCCGGTGGCACAGAAGAACACGTTCTCCCCGGAGACCAGGTCTTCGGTGGTCAGCACCGCGTCCAGGTCGTAGCCGGCGTCGAGGGCCTTCTGCCGCTCGGCGTCATCGGTGGGCGCCAGCTGGGCTTGGATCGCCCCGCCCATACAGCGGATCGCGGCCGCGGCGATGATCCCCTCGGGGGTTCCGCCGATCCCGGCCAGCATGTCGGTGCCCGAGTCGGGCCGGCACGCCGAAATCGCGCCGGCCACGTCGCCGTCGGTGATCAGCCTGATGCGCGCCCCGGTGGCCCGTGCGTCGGCGATCAGCTGCGCGTGCCGCGGGCGGTCCAGGATGCAGACCGTCATGTCCCGGGCGGACAGGCCCTTGACCTTGGCGACCGCGGCGATGTTGTCCGCGATCGGCTTGGTGATGTCCAGCACGTCAGCGGCCTCCGGGCCGACGGCGATCTTGTTCATGTAGAACACCGCCGACGGGTCGAACATCGCGCCGCGCTCGGCCACCGCCAGCACCGAGATGGCGTTGGGCATGCCCTTGCTCATCAGGGTGGTGCCATCGACCGGGTCGACAGCGAAGTCGCAGTCGGGGCCGTCGCCGTTGCCCACCTCTTCGCCGTTGTAGAGCATCGGCGCGTGGTCCTTCTCGCCCTCGCCGATCACCACCACGCCGCGCATCGACACCGAGTTCACCAGTTCGCGCATCGCGTCGACGGCCGCGCCGTCGCCGCCCTCCTTGTCGCCGCGGCCCACCCAGCGGCCGGATGCCATGGCACCGGCCTCGGTCACCCGCACCAGCTCCAAGGCCAGGTTGCGGTCTGGGGCTTCGCGTCGAGTTGGTCCCGTCATGCCAGTCACGGCTGTTGATTCTCCCAGAGCCGGATCCGCACTGTTGAGCTGGGATACTGGCTTCCGTGAGCAACGAGCCCCAGCCGGCACCCAAGCCTGCCAAACCACGCATACTGCAGGACTGGCGTGACATGTTCTGGTCAATCGTGCCGCTGGTGTTGGCCTGTGTCGCGCTGGCCGGTCTGGCCGGGACGTGCGCGTTTCGCCCGGGCGGGATCACCGCCGGGCCGGTGCCGTCCTACGACGCCGCCACGGCGTTGAAGGCCGATGCGCAGACCCTGGGGTTCCCGGTCCGACTGCCGCAGCTGCCCGAGGGCTGGCAGCCCAACTCCGGCTCCCGCGGCAGCATCACCGATGGGCGCGGCGACGCCAAAGGCCAGCGGTTACGCGCGGTCACCTCGCGGGTGGGCTACGTCAGCCCGACCGGGATGTACGTGAGCCTGACGCAGAGCAACGCCGACGAGGTCCCGCTGGTCGCCTCCATCAGCCCCGGACTGCACCCGACCGGCAGCGAGGACGTCGACGGCACCCGCTGGGTGGTGTACCAGGGCGAGGGCGACCCGGTGTGGACCACCCGGCTGGCCGGAAAGGCCGGCGCGGCCCAGTTGGCGATCTCCGGTGCGGGCGGCCCCGAGCTGTTCCGGACTGTGGCGGCGGCCGTGCAGTCGCAGGCGCCGCTGCCGGCGACTCGGTAGCTAACCCTCTGCCAACAGCTCTTCGCTGGTCTGGTCGCTGGAGAACGCCGCCAGGTACACGTCGATGGTGGTGACGATGATGATCATCAGGACCGGGCCGATAACGATGCCCCAGAAGCCGAACATGGCGATGCCGGCGAAGACGGCCAGCAGCATCAGCGCGGAATTGAGCCGGGCGTCGCGCGGCACCAGCACCGGGCGCAGGAAGTTGTCGATGTTGGTCACCACGACCAGGTGGAAGAAGAACACGAACAGCCCGCCGATGACGTTGCCGAACAGCGCCATGCCGATGCCGAACGGCATGGTCACGATGCCTCCGCCGAGCGGGATGATCGACAGCGCGGTCAGCACGATCGCGAAGATGAAGAACGCCTGGTGGAATCCGCCGATGTAGATGGACGCGGCTCCGGCGACGCCCTGGCAGAACGCGATCACGAACTGTCCGCCGACGGTGCCGCGCACCATCGAGCCCATCTTGGCCAGGTACAGATCGGTCACCTCGGCGCCGAGTGGGTTGAGCCGGCGAATCAGGGTGTGCAGTTCCTCGCGGTGGGTCAGCAGCGCGAGGAACACGTACAAGAAGATGATCGCCGAGGTGACCGCGCCCACCACTCCGCCGACGGCGCCCTGCAACACGTGCAGCAGCAGCTCGCCGCCCTTCTGCGCCACGTTGACCATCGCCCCGCGCAGCGATTCCATGGTCAGCTCGACGTGCACAAACGGCACCTTGGCCAGCACGCCGTTGATGAACTTGAGCACCTTGTCGCCCAGCGCGTTGGGATCGGTCGCCTGCACCCATTCGGCGACCTCGCCGACCGTGCGAGAGATCTGCACGACGGCCAGAAAGACCGACAATCCGACCGGGACGATGACGGCGACCAGGGCAGCCAACAGGGACCCGGTGGCCGCCAGCCCGGTAGACACCCTGCGGTTGAGCATCCGGAACAACGGGGTGAACAGGTAGGCGCCGACCGCGGCCACCACGATCAGCACAAAGTAGGTGCGCAGGAAATAGGCGCCGAACATCAGCGCGATCACGGTGAAGACCGCCAGCGCCCGACGTTGGGTGGGAGTGAATTCGTGATTCATGGGCGTGGCTCACTCCATTTGTCGGCGATGGCCTGCCAGGGTCCGGCGAACCGCTGGCCATTGCGGTAGTAGGGGGCGCGGGTTCGCAGCACGGCGCGGGCCAGGGGCGAGACGGCCCGCAGCAGATAGCGCTGTGCGCCGGCTCGGGCCGCCGTCTCGGCAAGCATCTCCGGCCAGGAGTGGTGCTGGAAGCCGAGGGCCTCCTGGGCCCGCCGCGAGTCCATCCAGTCGGTGTTGAACCAGTCCTCGTCGCGGTCGGGATTACCGGGCAGCCCGGCGGGCAGACCGTTGACCAGTCCCAACGCAGCGGCCATCGCCGGTGCGACGTCGCCCTGGATCTGGCGGTGCGAGTCGTCGCCGCCGATCAGCAGGGTCTCCCCGACGACGGGCGCGGTGGTGGCGGCGACGAACGCCGCGGCGACGTCGCGCACATCGACGGTCTGCAACCTGCCGTCGCTGGGGAGCAGCTGCTCGAAGTACAGGTTGTCGAGCTTCATGTAGGAGCCCGGGTCGACGGTGATCACCCCGCCCAGCCGCAGGATGACCCAGTCCAGCGGCGAGGCGCGCACCAGT
Organism: Mycobacterium sp. SMC-15; assembly: GCF_045310925.1. NCBI lineage: Bacteria > Bacillati > Actinomycetota > Actinomycetes > Mycobacteriales > Mycobacteriaceae > Mycobacterium > Mycobacterium sp. SMC-15. The sequence continues at coordinate 91,558 of NZ_JBJIAJ010000009.1, forward strand.
TGTTCGGCCTGCAGTTTGTGGTCGCCGTAGACGTCGGCGGGATTGGTCGGGGTGTCGGCGGTCAGCACGCCCGAGACGGTGTGCGGGTTGCGTGACCCGTACACCGCGATGCTGGAGGCCTGCACGAATCGCGGCGGTTTAGTTTCGGCGGCGGCCGCCGCCAACAGATGCCCGGTGGCCTCGACGTTGACGCGACGCGCCAGGTCGCGGCGCATGTAGATGAACGGCGGGATCACTGCCGCCAGGTGGATGATCGCGGCGGGCCGGACAGCGCCGACCAGCGCGTCGACGGCCGCCGGATCGGTCAGATCGGCGTAGCGCACCTGCACCGACGCCGGCAGTGCGGCGACCGCCTTGCGGTTGGCCGGGATGTCGAGGTCGGTCGCGACAACGGCGCGGCCCTCGGCGGCCAACCGACGCACCACTGCCGAACCGACCAGCCCGAACGCGCCGGTGACCAGGACCGTGTCCATGAGACCCCTCGATTGGAAAGTGTTCTCGCGATTTTGCCGGGAAACTCGGCTCAGCGACCGATCTTCCGGGTAAACGCCTCGCGGAATGTCGCGTCGGCAAGGACGCGGCCGGCCTGGGATCTCGGTACTGCAGGGAGCCCTAATTTCCCGATAAGCAGCTGGTCAGGGTGGATAAGTCTATTCTTTTCCGATCGGATGAATTCCGGATCGGCGGCGTAGCGATGAGCGTGACAATCGGGGCGGGATCGTGCGTTTGTCGTGGCCTTTGACCGCCCGTCCGGCGGAGATGCGGACTCTCGAGACTGCCCTCGTGGCCTCGGAGATCTCCGGAATCGTCGTCCATGGCGCTTCGGGTGTGGGGAAAAGCCGGATCGCACGTGAAGCACTGTCGGCTGCCGAGTCGCGGGGCAGTGAAACACGTTGGGCGGTAGGCACATCTGCGGCGCGCGCAATTCCACTCGGCGCCTTCGCGGCGTGGATGCCGCCGGGTGTCACCGACACGGTCCAGCTGTTGCGAGGGGTGATCGAATCACTGGTGGCCGCCCCCGCCGGCGCCATGGTTGTGGTGGGCGTCGATGACGCACATCTGCTCGACGACCTGTCGGCCTTCGTCGTGCACCAGATCGTGCAACGGAACATGGCGAAGGTGATTCTGGCCGTACGTGACGGCGAGTCCATTCCCGCTGCGGTGCATGAGATTTGGACCTCTGGTCGGTTCGAGCGGCTCGACCTGCAGCCGTTGTCGATCGAGGAGACCGCCACGCTGCTGTCGGCGGCCATGGCGGGACCGGTGGATCCTGATGCGGTCCAGCGGCTCTGGAAGCTGACTCACGGCAATGTGTTGTATCTGCGTCACATCGTCGAGCAGGAGGTCGCCGACGGCCGGATTGCGCAACAGCGCGGCTACTGGCGGTGGATTGGGGATCCGATCATGCCGCTCAGCCTGGTCGAGCTCATCGAATCTCGCTTCGGGACCCTGCCCGGGCCGATCAGCGATGTGATCGACACGCTGGCGGTCGGGGAGCCGATCGATCTGGCCGTCCTGACCCGGATCACCGACCCTGTCGCGGTCGAAGAGGCCGATACTCGCGGCCTGATCACGCTGGAGCCCAGCGTCGGTGGTGTTCAGGTGCGGGTCGCGCATCCGCTCTACGGTGAAGTGCGCCGCACCCGAGCGCCGGCCACCCGGCTACGGCGTCTGCGCGGAGTGGTGGCCACTGAACTCGCCAAAGCCGATGATCGAGACGACATTCAGGTGGTGGTGCGGCGCGCCACCCTGAGTCTGGACTCCGACCTCACCCCCGACGCCGAATTGCTGATCCGGGCTGCTCGTGGCGCCGTCTGGCTGGCGGACCTGCCCCTCGCCGAACGACTTGCCGGAGCGGCGATCCGCGGCGGTGGCGGGCCGGAGGCGAGTTTCGTTCGTGCACACGCATTGTCGTGGCTGGGCCATGGCCGGGAGGCCGACAGTGTGCTCGCCGAGATCGCCGCCGGCGACTTGGCCGACGGCGAGCGGGCCCGGTTGGCGTTTCTGCGGGCCAGCAACATGCTCTGGGCGCTCGGTGAGCCCGCGCGGGCGAAGGAATTCATCGATGAGGTTTCGCGCACCGTGCCGCGGCAGGCGCACAGTTACATCGATGCCTTCCTCACGGTGTACTGGTTTGCCGTGGACCGCCCGGATGCGGCGAGGCAGGCCGCCGAAGTGCTTGAGATGGAGGAGTTGCCCGCCGTTGTCGGCGCCGAGATTGCCTGGGTGCTTGCCGCCATCGCCGCGGACGCGGGGCGAACGGCCGAGGCCGTGGCCACCGCCGAGGCGGGGTATGGCGTCGCGGCCCGTTCGCTTGACGCTCCGCAGATGAGTTTCAACATCGCCGATGCACACATCGGCGCCTTGCTGATGGCGGGACGGGTGGGCGAAGCCGTCGAGGCGGCCGAGCGGGTCAGCCGGCAGGCCGCCCAGCTACCGGGGGCGGCGGGGTCGCTCGGTGTCGCCGTGGCGGGCCTGGCGGCCCTGGGTGCGGGCCGCCTGGACGCCGCGTGCCGGCTGCTGGAGCAGGCGGAAGCAGGATTGTCCGCCGGCCATGCCATCGGTTGGGGATACCGCTATCTGGTGCCGGGCATCACCGCGTCAGCCATGCGAGGTGCAACCGATGAGGCTGCCGCGGCCCTCGCCACGCTCGACAAGCCGCCACGTCCGTTCCGCTTGCTCGATTGTGACCGGAGCCTGGCCCGGGCGTGGGTGGTCGCCGGCCAGGGCGCAGTCAGGGAGGCGATCGCGGTCGTCAGGTCGGCGGCCCAGGCCGCCGCGGCCAAAGGGCAGTTCGCGGCGGAAGTGATCTGTCTGCAGACCGCCGCTCAGTTCGGCGATCGCACCGGTGCGGCCCGGCTACGCGAGCTCGAAGATGTCGTCGAGGGGCCGCGGGTAGGCCTGGCAGCCCGGTTCGCCGCCGCGCTACGCGACGGAGATGCCGGGGAAATGGCCGTGGTATCACTGGACTTCGAGCGGATGGGGGATCTGGTTGCCGCAGTCGATGCTGCCGCCCAGGCAGCGATCGAGTACCGCCGCCAAGACCTGCGCGGAACAGCGTTAGTCTGCTCGACCCGCGCCGCCGCCCTGGCCGAACAATGCGGTGGCGCGAGCACCCCGGCGCTGCGCCAGGCCGCACAGCCCTTGCCGCTGACCGATCGCGAGCAAGAGATCGTGATGTTGATCAGCGCGGGATTGTCCAACCGGGAGATTGCCGAGCGGCTGACCGTTTCTGTTCGCACTGTCGAAAGCCACATCTACCGGGCCATGTTGAAGACGGACACCAACTGCCGTGACGAACTCGCAGCCCTGCGCCCTCACCGCCGGTAGACCCGGAGACTGCAGTAGTGCACCACTGAACTACACCCGCCCCATGCCCGTGATGATTGATATGGACGCATCGGTACCAGGCACCAAGCGGGGAGGGTTGACATGATTGCCCCACGATCGTGCGGTCACGATTGGGCCAAAGACGGCACCCTGCTGCGCGTTGACTGCGAACGCGGTATCGGCTGGGTCGCGACGCATTATGACCGGAACCTGCAAGTCATCCAGCTGTTCAGGGGCTCCGTTGAAGAGGTGCACCGGACAGCACTGCGGTGGGCGCAGACATAGTCGGTCGGCCTCGAACTCCTTGGGCGGCAGTGACATGCTGGAGGGCCGGTCCCATCACTCCTGCGGCTGACTTCGTCGTTGCTGAAGTAGATCGCCGCGTTTCGCGCATCCGTCCGAGAGGAATCGGCGCGCGGGTGCCGAGGATGAGCTCGGTATTGCGCCAGTGCAACCGCGGGAGATTGCAGTAGTCCACCACTGCGTACTGCGTGTCGGAACAGAGTCACGATTTTCCGATCACAGTGCAGCAGAAAGAAGACCCATCATGTCCACGTTGTCTGCGGTACACGCCCATCCGTTGCACGTGCCGCACCTCAAGCACCTTCATGCGATGGAAGCCGTCGTGGCGATGTTCCACATTGGAACTCGGCCGGAACGGATCCACTATCCGCCGGACCTCAGCTCCTTTCTCGAGAATGCCGCGTTGGCACGAGAGATGCGCCGACTATGACGGCGCGAAGGACGATGAGGCGTACACCGACTTTGCCGGTCGTCTTTCTTGCCATAAGTACGGTGGTGGCCGGCACCAGCCTGATCGCCGTCCCCCTGGTGGCGGCATCGACCGCCCCGCAGGCCCGAGACATCCAACTCACCGGCGGCGGTACGGCGTTGGTGTATGACGGCAGCGGTGGCCCGATGCTGCCGCCCCCGCAGTTTCTCGATGCGATCAACACGCTGTATCTGGAGCCGGGCGGCTTCACCGGCACGATGCAGGCCGCGCTGCTGCCCAACGAGCTCTATCCGATCACCGGTGTCAAGAGCATGGGGTTCGGGGCGTCGGTGAGCCACGGACAGCCGATCATGCTCTCCGACATCCAAAACCAGATCGCCGCCGGCGGGGTGACGTCGGAGAATCCCCTCGTGGTTTTCGGCTACTCGCAGAGCGCCGCGGTGGCCTCGCAGATCATGCCGCAACTGCGCGACGCGGGTGTCCCCAGCGACCTGGTGCACTTCGTGCTGGTGGGCGATGTCAACAACCCAAACGGCGGCCTGTTGAACACCTTCGACTTTCCGGCCGGCAACAGCTGGGCCTTCACCGCGGCGAACTTCCCGTTCAGCCCCCCGACCCCGTCGGATCTGTATCCGACCGACATCTACAGCCTCGAATACGACGCCAGCGCCGACTTTCCGCGTTATCCGCTGAATCTGTTGTCGGTCCTCAACGCCCTGATAGGAAACTTCACCCAGCACTTCATCTATGCGAACCTCACCCCGGAGCAGGTTGAAAGTGCGATTCTGTTGCCGGGATCCGAGGCACTGTCCGGCGAAGGCCTCACCGAGTACTACATGATCCCGAGCGCGAGCCTGCCGTTGCTGATGCCGCTGCTGTTCCTCCCCGGGATCGGCCAGCCCCTGTATGACTTGTTGGAGCCCGTCACCCGGATCCTGGTGAACCTGGGCTACGGCAGCATCGACGAAGGATGGAATCAGGGGCCGGCGAATGTCCCCACGACGTTCGGGTTGTTCCCGCAGATCGACCTGGGCCAGCTTTCTACGGCTCTGGGCAACGGCTTGCAGCAGGGAATCACCGACGCCCTCAACGCCCTTGCGAATCCGGTCAGCTACGAAGAGCAGATCGCGCCCTGGCTGCCGTTCGCGGACTCGCTCTACACCCACGGATTCGCTCCGGAGAACCCGACGTTTAACGATGTGATGGAGGGGCTCCTCACGCTCGCCGGCTTCCCGGTTTCCGACGTGACGCTCAATTCACCGGTGGCCGACATCATCACCATGATCAACAGCACGCTGGCCTACGACTACTCGGCGCTGCTGCCCGCCGCCGACGCGGTCAGTGCGCTGTTCACCAGCCTCCCCGCGTATGCCGCGAACATCTTTGTCGACCAGCTTCTGGTCGGTGACCTTCTTGACGCGATCGGGCTTCCACTGGCGGCTTATTCAGGTCTGGTCCCGTTCGATCTGCTGCTCGGGGCTCCACCGGCACTGTTCGCGGCCCTCGGCACCCTGGATAACTTCATGGAGCTGTTCTCGTAAGCGCCCCCGCCCAGTCGATATGACGTTCGAAGCCAAGCGATTCCGCCAGTGCGCGATAGCGATTCACCGCTTCAGCGCCGGCCACGACATCACCGCGTGCACGGCACAGCAGTGCAGTCAGCCGCAGCAGGGCGATCTCGCACATCGCCGAGCATTGACCCGCCGGGAGGCTCGCCAACCAGTGAATTGCCTCGTCGGCTTCGGCCAGGTCGCCCTCGGCGCCTCGCTCCAGCAGTGTCTCCACCAGGACGCCGGTCCCCCACACGCCGTAGAAGACATTTCCGGCGTTACGCAAGTCGTCAACCGCGGCGCGCATCGCCGTGATGGCAGCGTCGTAGTCACCGCTGCGGGCGGTCTCCCGGGCGGCCCACACGTCGGTGACCGGGATGAGGAAGAGTGCGCGTTTGCGCAGCCAGATGTCGCGGCTCTGCAGGATCAATTCCAGCCCCCGATGACGGTCGGTGGCGTTGTCCCGATTGATCAGCACGACACCGAGCGCATAGCCGGCCAGCCCGAGTGCGCGATCGCTGCTGGCCCGTTGGGCACATTGCACCGCCTCCTCGCACGCGCGCTGCGCGGCGGCGCTGGGGCGAAGCACCCCGTACTGCAACGCGAAACCGTAGGTCCAGGCGACGGTGCTGCCCAGGGTTTCCGCGTTACTGCACAAGGCCATCGCAACGGCATCATGGAGGTCTTGGAGCCATCCGGCACGGCCCAGCCACCACCGGGCACTGCCACGCCATGCCAGTGCGATCGCGAGAGGTGATCCCACTCCGAAGTTGGCGCCCTTGGCGGGGTCGCCTTCGGCCAGGTCGACGATGGTCTGCGACCACCGCAAGATCTCGCCGAATTCACCGACACAGAGCCAGTTGACGAACGCCATGAACGCCAAGCCCATGGTCGGGGAGCGATCGCCGATCGACTCGAACAGCGCCATCTGCCGGGATGCCAGCTGCGCGCCCTCACGCGAGCGGCCTGCGTAGAGCAGCTCGGTGGCCAGCGCGGTCATCCCGATGGCCAGCGACACCTGGTCGCCGGCCGCGTCGCACAACGCTTGCAGTTCCTCGAAGCGACTGCGGCTTTCCTGGACCTCTCGGGCTTGCCAGTCGGTGGCGCACAACATGGTTCGCGGGGCGATCCGCATCGACAAATGTTCTGGGTCCGCTGTCGGTAGCGCGTCGGCGATGCGGCGGGCCCGTTCCCAGCTGCCCCGGGCCGCGACCAGATCGCGGTTGGTGGACCATGCCCCCGCGCGCATGTGCCAGGCATACGCGGCGCGCAGTTCACCGGCAGCCTGCAGATGTTCGGCTATCAGCGCAGCGTTGTCCTCCAGCGAGCCGGGAGCCCGTTCTTGGATCGCGGCGGCCAGCTTCCGGTGCCAGTGAGCGCGATCGGACTTGAGCTGCGATTCGTAAACCACCGTGCGGATCAACGGATGCCTAAAGGCATACTCGGCACTCGCGGTGAGGTCGACCTCGTCGATCAGCTCGGCCGCGAGCAACTCGTCGAACACCGCATCGACGCCCAGTGCGGGCAACAGCTCCGCGCCGAAGCGCGCTCCGATCACCGAGGCCGCGTTCAATGTTCGTTTGGCCCCACTGCTCAGCTGGTCGGTGCGCGCCTCAATGGCAGCCTGCACCGTGGGTGGCACCGTGACGTCCGCCGCCCGCGTGCGGCAGACGTAGCCACCGTGTTCGCCGTCCAGCGCCCCGCGCTGGGCCAACTCGCGCACCATCTCCTCGGCGAAGAACGGATTCCCGGCGGCTCGCCCGGCGATGATCGCGGCCAGCTCGCCGACCGACGGATCCGATCCCAACAGCTCGCCGGTCAGCGCCGTGATGTCCGAATCATCCAGCGGGGCAAGGACTATTTTCTGTGCATAGGGTAGATGTGTCAGCGCGCCGCGGTAGTCGGGGCGGTAGGTGATCAGCACCATCGAGGGGGTGTGGGGGAGCACCGCTAAGAAGTCCGCGATCAGGGAGTCGCTGACGGGATCGATCCAGTGCACATCCTCGATGATGAACAAAGTTGGTTCGGTGCGGGCCAGCGACGCCGAGTTGATCAGAGCTGTCAGCCGGCTGCGGCGGGTATCGGCGTCGATCTGGGGCAGTGTCACATCAGGGTCGGCGATACCCAGCAAATCATCGAGCAGCAGCAGATCCTGCGCGTCGGCGTGCCCAAAGCGGTCGCGGACCCGTGCGCGGGCGTCCTCGTCCCACAGGTCATCCACGCCGATGCTCGCCCGCAGCAGCCTCGACACGGCCTGAAACGGGATATCGCCGGCATGCGACTCGCAGAATGCCCACACCACCTTCACGCCGCGACCTGCCGCGGCCGCCGCGACCTCCCGGGCCATCCGGCTCTTCCCGATGCCCGGCGCCCCCACCACACCGGCCACACCGCCGTGACCGTGGATCGCGCGGTCCACCATCGCCGCTACGGTGGCCAGCTCCCCGCGCCGGCCGATCAGGCTGGACTCCGCCCGCCGGACCGCGCGATGCCGCTCGGCCATGCCCAACAGGCGGCGGGCGGGCACGGGTTCGGAGGCGCCCTTGATCCGAACCCACTCGACATCACCCAGTGCGGCCGCGCCCTCGACCAGCCCGGCTGTCGACGTGCTCAGCATGATCGCGCCCGGTGGCGCGACCGACTCCATCCGCTGGGCCATCCCGACCTGCTCACCCACCGCGGCGTAGCCGAACTGTCCCGAGCCGATCCCGCCCGCGATCACCTCACCGGAGTTCAACCCGACCCGCAGCCGCAGCTCGATGCCGTCGCGCTCGGCGACCTCGACGGCAAGCCGCTTCGACTCCTCTTGAATATCCAAGGCGGCCAGGCAGGCCCGCACGGCGTGGTCTTCCACGGCGACCGGGGCGCCGAACACCACCATGATCCCGTCGCCCGTCCACTGTGCGACCGTGCTGCCGTAGCGCTGTACCACCTCCGCGCAGCGGTCGGCGAGGTCGGCCATGATCTCGCGCAACCGCTCGGAACCCACCGCCGCGGCGATGTCCATCCAGTGCACCACGTCGGCGAACAGCACCGTCACCTGCTTGTATTCAGCCGGTATCGGTGCTGCCAGAACCGCCGCTCCGCACTCATTGCAGAACTTGAAGGTCGCGGGCAGCCCCGTGCCGCATGAACTGCACACCAAGGCTGGCAGTTCCGACAGCGGCCCAACGCCGTTCACGTCGTTATCGTGTCACCGCGGACCCATAGCTGGATACCGCGTTCGCCGAGAAACTTCCCAGCGCTGAGCTGGGGCTACTCCGGGTGCGGCTCGGCGACCACCGTCGCCAGGTGCGGATTCGCCTCGGCCTTGACTACCTCGAAGAGCTTCTTGTAGTAGGGCATGCAGTCGGCCATGGCCTGCTCGGTGGTGAACAACGGCTGGTAGCCGAGGTCGCGGCCGGCCTTGGCGATCGAGAAGTAGTTGTTGAGGTAAAGCCGTTCCACCGCACCGGGTTCCAACATCGGCTCGGGCAGACCGAACCGGAAGTGCAGCCACTGCCAGGCGAACATCGCGTCGCGCACCATCCGGCCCGAGACCCGGATCCGGGGCCAGCGCTCTCCGCACGCCTCCATGACCGGTCGAGCGAACTCGAACATGTTGATCGGTTCGCCGTCGTTGATGAAGTAGGCCTGACCGGGTGCCGATCCGCCGGGAACCAGGTGCTCGGCGGCCAGGATGAAGCCGTGAATCAGGTTGTGCACGTAGGAGTTGTCGAGCTTGGCGCGCTTGCTGCCGACCAACACCTTGACGTGCCCGGCGACCACGCTTTCGAACAGCTTGCGGAACATGGTCTGGTCCCCGTCGCCCCAGATGCCCGACGGCCGGATCGCACAGGTCAGCATGCCGTCAACGCCGTTCTCGCCGAGCACGAACTTCTCGGCGACCACCTTGGTCTCGGTGTAGAGGTCGTTGAACTTGGTGGTGTAGGCCATGGTTTCGTCGCCGCCGGAGATGGCCTTGCCGCCCATCACAACGCTGTTGGAGGCGGTGTAGACGAACCGCTTCACCCCGGCCCGCTGTCCGGCCTGCACCAGGTTCTTGGTGCCGTCGACGTTGACCGCGAAGCTGCGCCGGCGGATCTCGTCGGTGACCTTCGCGCCACCCTGCAGATCGATGATCGCGGCGGTGTGGAACACGGTGTCGATGTCGGTGACCGCCGCGGCCACCGTCTGCGGGTCGCAGATGTCGCCTTCCAGCTTCTGCAAGTTGGGGTGGTCGGGCAGGCTCGACGGTGCGCGGTCGAAAGAGCGCACCTGGTAGCCGCGTTCCAGCAGGGTCTTGACGAAATTGGTCCCGACGAAGCCGGAGCCGCCGGTGACCAGTACCCGGCCCAGTTCAGTAGTCAGTGAAGGATCACCCATCGGGCGAGCATAACTGAACGTGTTTCAGTTCTTGTGGTTGAAGTCACCCGCGGGCGTCATCGCCGGGCTCGGATTCCAGCACTTCCTGCACCCGGCGCCGGGCGCCGGCCAGGTGCTCTTCACACCGCTTGGCCAGCTGCTCGCCCCGTTCCCACAGGCTCAGCGACGCGTCGAGATCCATCCCGCCCTGCTCCAGCCGCTGCACCACGTCGATCAGCTCGTCGCGGCATTGCTCATAGCCAAGCTCACTAACGGGTGTCACCGGATCGGCTTGCTCAGCTGCCATCGACACACCCCTCACTCGTTGCCGCGACGGCCCCGTCGGCCACCCGGATTCGCAGTCGGGTGCCGGCCGCCGCATCGTCGACCGACCGCAGTACGTGCGGTCCCGCCGCGCCGACAGTCTGGACGACCGCGTAGCCGCGCGCCAATGTCGCGGCCGGGCCCAGGGTAGCCAGCCGCGCCGACAGGTGCCCCACCCGTTCGCTCTGCACGGCGATCAGCCGGGTGACATCACGACGCACCGCGGCCAGCGCGCGGCGCACCTCCTCGCCGCGCTCGGTCAGCGCGCGCAGCGGGTCGGCCAGCACCGGTCGGCTGCGCAGCTGCATCAGCACCCGGTCCTCGCGCACCACCCAGTTACGTACGGCCTGCGCGCTGCGTCGCCGCAGGTCATCGACCAGCGCCTGTTCGGCCGCGGCGTCCGGGACGATCCGCTTCGCCGCGTCGGTGGGGGTGGCCGCGCGCAGGTCGGCCACCAGATCGCACAACGGGCTGTCGGGTTCGTGGCCGATCGCGCTGACCAGCGGAGTTCGGCACGCCGCGATCGCCCGGCACAGAGTTTCGTCGGAGAACGGCAGCAGGTCCTCGACGCTGCCGCCGCCGCGGGCCAGCACGATCACCTCCACGGCCGGGTCGGCGTCCAGCTCGCGCAGCGCCTCGACCATCTGGGCGACCGCGGTGGGTCCCTGCACGGCGGTGTTGCGCACCGCGAAGCGCACCGCCGGCCAGCGGGTGCCGGCCACCGCCATGACATCGCGCTCGGCGGCACTGGCGCGCCCGGTGATCAGGCCGATCGTGCCCGGCAGGAACGGCAACGGCCGTTTGAGTCGCGGATCGAAGAGTCCCTCGGCGTCCAGCAGCCGGCGCAGCCGCTCGATGCGGGCCAGCAGCTCACCGATGCCGACGGCACGGATCTCGGTCAGGCGCAGCGAGAAGGTGCCCCGGGCGGTGTAGAAGTTGGGTTTGCCGCAGACCACCACCTGGGTGCCTTCGGTCAGCTTGACCGGCGCTGAAGCCACCAGTTCGGGGCTGCACGTCACCGTCAGGGACATGTCGGCGGCGGGGTCGCGCAGCACCATGAACACCGTCCGCACGCCCGGGCGCAGGTTGATCTGGGTGAGCTGCCCCTCCACCCACACCGATCCCAGCCGGTCGATCCAGCCCTTGACCCGGATGGCAACCGCGCGGACCGGGAACGGGTTCTCGGCGGTTTCGCCCGGCGCGGGGGCGGTCACTTTGCGGTGGTGCGGGTGATCCTGTTGGCCAGCAGCGTCTGGAACGGTGCCCGGGCCTTGGTGGCCTCTTCGTAGGCGAGCAGGGTCTCCAACTCGTCGAGGCTGAGCGAGGCCAGCCGGGCCCGCAGCTGGGCCAGGGTCAGCGAGCCGTAGTCCAGTTCGTCGACCAGATCGGGGACGGGCACGTCGGAGTTGGCGGTCGTGCTCGGCGCGCCGTTCTCCACGGGAGGGGTAGCCCCGTCCTCGCTGAACGAATAGAGGGCGAACCGTCCGTCGGTACGCGGGCCGGTGTCGTCGTCGTCATCGAAGGTCGCGGCCGCGCCGTCGACGCTGTCCTCCACGTCATCGTCGAAGGTCGCCCACTCCGGCTGCTCATCCTTCGGCGGGAACAGCGACTCGAGGGTGGTGTCGCCCTTGTTGACCAGCTCAGCCATACCCTGCTGCCAGCGCATCACCGCGTGCGCGGCCTGGCTGGCCAGCGTCATCGGGTAGGTCAGGATGGTTTGCGGCAGCTTCAGGGTCTCCTCGACCGCGACGGTGGCCGCGCCGACCAGAAGCCGGACTCCAAAGGGTGCGTTTGCCATGGCCCCCAGCCTGCCTTACCTGCCGGTCATCTCCAAGTATTGACCGGCCTGACGCGAGCTGGCGGTCTCGTGTCGGCAGACCGTACGCTGGTTGCCATGCCCCAAACCGTCGACGTGGAGATCGCCTACAGTTCAGCCGCGCGGGCGAGCGGCGCCCCCGCCGGCAAGCGGGTGCTGCTGGCGGAGCCACGCGGCTACTGCGCGGGCGTGGACCGGGCGGTCGAGACCGTCGAGCGGGCCCTGGAGAAGCACGGCGCTCCCGTATACGTGCGGCACGAGATCGTGCACAACAAGCATGTGGTGGACACCCTGACGAACAAGGGCGCAGTCTTCGTGCACGAGACCGACGAGGTCCCCGAAGGCGCGATCGTGGTGTTCTCCGCGCACGGCGTGGCCCCGACCGTGCACGAAACGGCCGCCGACCGCAACTTGCGGGTGATCGACGCGACCTGCCCGCTGGTGACCAAGGTGCACAACGAGGCCAAACGATTCGCCCGCGACGGCTACGACATCCTGCTGATCGGCCACGCCGGCCACGAAGAGGTTGTCGGGATCATCGGCGAGGCCCCCAACGACGTGCAGTTGGTCGACGGGCTGGACGCGGTGGACTCGGTGCAGGTCCGCGACGAGAACAAGATCGTGTGGCTGTCGCAGACCACGCTCAGCGTCGACGAGACCATGCAGACAGTGCTCAAGCTGCGTGAACGGTTCCCGAACCTGCAGGACCCGCCCAGCGACGACATCTGTTACGCCACCCAGAACCGCCAGACCGCGGTCAAGGCGATGGCCCCGGAGTGCGAGCTGGTGATCGTGGTGGGCTCGCGGAACTCCTCGAACTCCTGCCGACTGGTCGAGGTGGCGCTGGGTGCCGGTGCCCGCGCGGCCCACCTGGTGGACTACGCCGAAGACATCGACCCGGCGTGGCTGGCCCCGGAGGCCGGGGAGGTGCAGACCATCGGCGTCACCTCGGGTGCGTCGGTGCCGGAGATCCTGGTCCGCGGCGTGCTGGAGCGGCTCGGCGAGTACGGCTACGGCACGGTGTTCCCGGTGGCCACCGCCAACGAGACCCTGGTGTTCGCCTTGCCCCGCGAGATCCGGCCGAGTCGCCGCTAGCGTTCGCCGCTAGCTAGACGTCGAACTCCCAGGAGTCGACGTCATCGCGCGGTTGACGGGAGCGGGCGCGGGGTTGCGCCTCGGCCTCGTCGGCTCCGGACCTGCGGTAACGCACCTGAGAAACGGGATGCCGAGTGTCGGCCCCGTTGCCGCGCCCCTCGCCACCTGTCGGGGCCGGTCGGCGCCGGGGCATCGACTCGGATGCGTCGGAAGGGCGGTAGCTGCGCGGATGCGGATCCCGGCTAGTCCTCGAGAGCGGGTCACCTGAGCGCGGTGAGTCCTGGGGCGGGCGCGGACGCCGCCGCGGCTCGTCTTGCCAGTCCGGCGCCGGCCGCCGGCGGGGTTGGCGCTCATCGTGCGCCTCAGGGGCCGGGCGTCGCCGCCGCTGCATGGGTTCGTCGCGTCCGTCGGCTGCCGGACGACGGCGCGGGCGCGGCTGCTCGGCGGCGCGGGCGTCCATCTCCGGCCGGACGTGCCGCGAACGCGTCGGCGCCGAGCCGTTGGCTGCGCCGCGGCGCTCGGCGGAGCGGGTGCGGGAGCGGGACCCGGAGGCCGCGCGGGCGGCCCGACGCGATTCCGCGGTGGCGCGGCGGGGGCGCTGGCCAGGGCGCTCCTCGCGGGAGGCCGGCTGCTCGATGGCGTGCGCTGGGTTGCGGGTGAGGGCCGAGGTGAGCATGGCGCCGATGCGGTCGCTGAGCGTGGCCCGCTTCGGAGTGGCGTCTTCCGCGGTGTCGCGCTTCGCGGTTCCGCCCAGCATCCCGAGATACCAGCGAACCATCCCGATCAGCAGCACGGCCGCGGCCGTGAACAGCATCAGCGGGAATCGTTCGATCAGGGGATAGCCGCAGTTGATGACGATGGCCTTGAGGCCGGGGAATCCGCCGCCGCGCAGCACCCAGTACGCGCTGGGCACGCTGACGAACAGGATCAGCGGGGGCTGGACCACCGTCGTGAACACGGCCGATTGCTGCACCATGAGCACCGCGGCGATACAGCCCATCGCATAGAGCGCGGAGAAGACGATGGTCAGTTCTTTGTCTCCGGAGCCGGCGTCGAACGCCACCCCGATCGCGGTCGCGACCACCGCCACGGCCACGGCACTCCACCACGGCAAACCGGCGATGCTCGGCAAAATCGAACGGTGGTCAGCGGCCACTGCCGACTTCTCCCGCGCTACTGCCACACACTGACGGTACCGGCTGGCGGCGGCGGGGGCGCACGGCGGCACGCCCCGGGCTCTAGACTTGGCTACCCGTGAGCCTGAGCCTGGGAATCGTGGGGTTGCCCAACGTTGGTAAGTCGACCCTGTTCAACGCGCTGACACACAACGATGTGTTGGCCGCCAACTATCCGTTCGCGACTATCGAGCCGAACGAGGGTGTGGTGCCGCTGCCCGACCCCCGGCTGGTCAAGCTGGCCGAGATCTTCGGCTCCGAGCGGATCTTGCCGGCGCCGGTGACGTTCGTCGACATCGCCGGCATCGTCAAGGGCGCCTCGGAGGGCGCCGGCCTGGGCAACAAGTTCCTGGCCAACATCCGCGAGTGCGACGCCATCTGCCAGGTGGTGCGCGTCTTCGCCGACGACGACGTGGTGCACGTGGACGGCAAGGTGGACCCTGAGGCCGACATCGAGGTGATCGCCACCGAGCTGATCCTGGCCGACATGCAGACCCTGGAGAAGGCGGTCCCGCGGCTGGAGAAGGAAGCCCGCAACAACAAGGACCGCAAGCCCATGCACGAGGCCGCGGTGGCCGCCGCGGCGATCCTCGACACCGGCAAGACCCTGTTCGCCGCACGGGTGGACACCGCGCCGCTGCGCGAGCTGAACCTGCTGACCACCAAGCCGTTCCTCTATGTGTTCAACGCCGACGAGTCGGTGCTCACTGACGCCGCGCGGGTCGCCGCGCTGCGCGAGCTGGTGGCCCCGGCCGATGCGGTGTTCCTGGACGCCAAGATCGAAGCCGAGCTCGCCGAGCTCGACGACGAGTCGGCCATGGAGCTGCTGGAGTCGATCGGGCAGAGCGAGCGCGGCCTGGATGCCTTGGCGCGGGCCGGTTTTCACACCCTGAAGTTGCAGACCTATCTGACCGCCGGGCCCAAGGAGGCGCGGGCCTGGACCATCCACCAGGGCGACACCGCGCCCAAGGCGGCCGGGGTGATCCACACCGATTTCGAAAAGGGCTTCATCAAGGCCGAGGTGGTCTCCTACGACGACCTGGTCGAGGCCGGATCGATGGCCGCCGCCAAGTCCGCCGGCAAGGTGCGCATGGAGGGCAAGGACTACGTCATGGCAGACGGGGACGTGGTCGAGTTCCGGTTCAACGTGTGATGTCTCGTTCACGCTGACGACGGTTCGCTGAAGATGCCGGCCGGTAGGGCGTCGCGGTGAAGAAATCCTCATCGAGCGGGCCGACGTTGCGTCATGACGCTAGAATTCTGTACATGACTACTCTGCCCCTGGCTGAGGTTCGGGCAAATCTGTCCAAGCTGGTCGATGAGGCCGTCCGCACGCATCAGCGCGTCGAAGTCACCCGACAGGGACGTCGAGCAGCAGTCCTTCTCAGCGCCGACGATTACGACTCGATCATGGAGACGCTGGACATCCTCGGCGACGCAGCCGCCATGGCCGCGGTGCGGGAGGCAGACGCTGACATCGCTGCTGGGCGCCTGTACTCCGCCGACGAGGTTGAGGCGGAACTCCGCTCGAAGGGGATCGTGAAATAGCGGCGTATCGGATCGAGCTGACGCGACGCGCTCGCAGGGGCTTGTCTGAGGAACTGCCTGAAGAGGTAGCGGCTGCGTGTTGGGAGTTCATCGTGAATGTACTTGCGCATAATCCGTTAAGGGTTGGAAAGGCTCTACGAGCTGACCTCGCGGGCAGGTTCTCCGCTAGACGCGGGGATTTCAGGGTGATCTACGAAGTTTTCGACGACAAAGTTGTAGTTCGGGTTATCGACGTGCGTCACAGGCGAGACGTTTATCGATGACTTCCCAGTCGCGCATCTGTTTCACGTGGACTGACGCTGGCCAGGAGGAGGTGGAACTCGTTGGCTACCACTGACATGCCAGGAGAACTTGCGCGTCAATGGGATGTGGTCTGTGACGTCGTGCGACGCTCCACCGGTCCGCTCGCCATTGCGTCGGTCGACGCCGACGGTAGCCCGACCATCACTCCGATCGGCACCGTGTTCTTGCGTGATGACTGCACCGGCTTCTATTTCGACCAGTACACCGAACGCCTTGCAGATAACCTCGACCGCAACCCTCGCGTCTGCGTGATGGCGGTCGACAGTGGTTCGGTCTTCTGGCTCCGCTCGTTGCTGACCGGGCGTTTTCGCAAAGCCATCGGCGTCCGCCTATATGGAACCGCCGGCCCTCGCCGCGCGGCGAAGGCCGAGGAACTCGACGCAGTCCGTCGGCGCGTCCGTCTCACTCAATGGACCAAAGGTGGACGTGCGCTCTGGTCGGACTTCAGTCAAGTGCGCGATCTGACGTTCAGTGAAGCGCGATTCGTGCGGTACCCGGTCATGATGGAGAAGGGCTCCCCGTAGTCCGGGTCAAAACGTTGGTCGAAGCCGCACAGCGGTGGAGTTCCGGTTCAACGTGTAGGTGGCTGGGTGCGCGTTAGCGTCTAGCGCATGGCCATCAAACTCGAGAACGTCGGCATCGCGGTGGACGACCTCGAAGCAACAATCGCCTTCTTCACCGACCTCGGTTTGACTCTCGTCGGACGTGACACCGTGAGCGGCGAATGGACTGACATCGCGGTGGGTCTCGACGGTAACCACGCCAACATTGCGATGCTCCAGACGCCGGACGGCCAGGGCCGCATCGAGCTGTTCGAGTACATCCACCCCCGTGCCATCGAGTCGAATCCGACCCTTCCGAACGAAATTGGTATGCACCGCGTCGCCTTCTCGGTCGACGACATCGACGAGGCTCTCGGTATAGCCGCGAAGCACGGATGTCACCCGCTCCGCGGCGTGGCCAACTACAACGACGTGTACAAGCTCACCTATGTCCGCGGTCCCAGCGGAATCATCGTCATGCTCGCCGAGGAGCTGGGGAACACCTGACTTCTGATTAGCGGTGCGGTGGTGCCGCTGTGCTCGACCATGTCGACACCTGACGAAGGCGGCTCATGTTTATCTGCGCGGCAACTCGGTGGCGTTATGGAAACAGGTCGCGCGTTAAATCATTGAAACATCGGGTGCGCAACGGGCCAATAGGCGGTTAGCTGGCGGTAACTGCGGACAGAGGGGGCGCCGGATGGCTGCGCGTAAGCCGCGATTGCGGCCGGTCTCGAATGATCCGGCCCGAGTCGAATACCGAACCGTGCACGGATATCGCCGGGCGTATCGGGTGGCCGGGGACGGGCCGCCGCTGCTGTTGATTCACGGGATTGGAGACAATTCGTCGACCTGGGAGCCACTGATCCCGCTGCTGGCGCAGAAGTACACGGTGATCGCCCCGGATCTCCTCGGTCACGGGCTCTCGGATCAGCCGCGCGCTGACTATTCCGTCGCCGCGTTCGCCAACGGCATGCGAGATCTGCTGTCGGTCTTGAATTTTGACCAGGTGACGGTCATCGGGCACTCCTTGGGCGGCGGGGTGGCGATGCAGTTCTGCTACCAGTACCCACAGATGGTTGGGCGGCTGGTGTTGGTGGCCGCCGGCGGTGTGAAGCGCGAGGTCAACCCCGCGCTGAGGCTGGCGTCGCTGCCGGCCGCACCGCAGGCGCTGGCCGCACTTTCAGTGCCAGGATTTGAGACAGCGCTTCGGATGGTTCGGGGGCGGATCGACAAGGTGAACCTGCCGGCGCTTCTGGTCGATCTCCCCGAGATCCTGCGGGTGCTAGGTGATTTGAGTTCGCCGAAAAAGCGGGCGGCGTTCGTGCGGACGCTGCGCGCCGTGGTGGATTGGCGCGGGCAGATGGTCACCATGCTCGACCGCAGTTATCTCACCGAACGGCTCCCGATCATGATCGTCTGGGGCACCCACGATCTGGTGCTGCCGTATTCGCACGCCAAGCTGGCACACGCCGCCATGCCGCATTCGCGGCTGGAAACCTTCGTCGATTCCGGTCATTTCCCGTTCCGTGACGACCCGCTGCGGTTCGCCGACCTCGTCGACGACTTCATAACCAGCACGGTGCCGCTGGATTTCGACCTGGAACGGTGGCGTCGGCTGCTCACCGACGGAGCGGCCGACCCAGGGATGGCGGATCCGGATGAGGAGTTGCTGCGCGCGTTGACAGACAGCCGCAGCGCCACCTGACCCGCGGGTTCTGGCCTGATAACCGATGGTCTGAATGCCCCGAATGGGGGAAAGGGCACCGCCAGCAGCTGCGGTTCGCCCGCAGAGACGTCGCCGACGTGTGTCTCACCGGTAACCTCACCGCGACGGCGATAGGGGAGGCTCGTCCTCATGTCGGTGGTTGAGGCGATCTATCTGGTCGCGGCGGTGCTGTGGATTGTCGTGGTGGTGGCTGCGGCGTGCATCGGAGGCCACTACCTGGTCAAGCTTCGTGCCAGGCGGCGCCAAGTGACCGGGCTGATCGACACGGTGCGGCTGTCCATCGAGCGCGCCATCGTCCCGTACCGGGCACTGGCCGCCGGCGGTGCCGCCGTTCTTCAGCGGGTAGTTGCCGGCAGCGGCGTCCTCGGGAGCATCGCTCAGTTGATGATGACGTCGATTCCCTCTGCCCGCATCGCCGCCAAGCGGTCACGCCACTCCTGAAGGGCTTCGGGTGTCAGGCGTGGCCAATCGTGGATCTCTTCGACGACGCGCAGGGGTTCGCTGCTGCGGTAGGAGCGGGTCGGATTGCCGGGGAACTTCTTGTCAGTGACGTTCGGATCGTTCTCGTACTCTCCGGTCGGTTCGACCCGATACACCCGTGGCGTGCCGTGGCCGGCGGCGAGCTCGGCCGCCAGCCCGGCCCCGTCGCGCAGGGCAGTGAAATAGATGTGGTTCATGACGATTTCGGGCCGATAGTTGGAACGGAAGCCCGGGAGGAGTAGATCCCCAACCGTCAGGTCGGCCTTGGTGCCGTGGAAGAACGGGCCTTCGTCGTCGATCGCGTCCATTGAATCGAGGGTATCGACTCGCGGCGACTGCCGATTGCACACGCGCTGTTCGTGCGGCGCAGTGCGCGGAATACACCAAAGCGCTTTCAGCCGCGCTTGCCCGGTAACCTGACCGCGGTGCGGATTCGTGACTGCGTCGGCCCGACCGAATATCCCCGGCTGGTGGCGATTTGGCGCAGCGCCGTCGATGCGACGCACGACTTTCTGGCAGAAGCCGACCGCGCGGCCATCGAAAGTCAGCTGGCGGACAAGTACTTTCCCGGGGTTCGTCTCGTCGTCGCGGAGATCGACGGTGACCCGGTGGGTTTCGCCGGCACGGCGGGGGAGAGTCTGGAGATGTTGTTCGTCCACGCCGATGCTCGCGGCCACGGCGTCGGGACAGCCCTGCTCGATCACGCGATCGCGGAGCAGCAGGTCCGCTTGGTGGACGTCAACGAGCAGAACGAGCAAGCGGTCGAGTTCTACGTGCGACGCGGTTTCGTCGTCACGGGGCACAGCGAGCTTGACGACGCGGGTCGGCCATACCCGTTGCTGCACATGGAGGCACTGCTCACACTGGTCTTGAGCTATCTGGACGAAAGCCGGCCGGGCGAGCTGGTCGGGGCCTACCTCTACGGTTCGGCGGCAACCTCCGGGCTGCGGCCGGACAGCGACGTCGATCTGCTGGTCCTCACCCGCACGCCGCTGTCGGAGTCCGAGCGGACATCGCTGGTCTCCGTGCTGCTGGGTGCGTCCGGATGGCACGGGCACGCTGCCCAGTTCCCCGAAGTCGCCGACCGGCGGCCGTTGGAGCTGACCAGCCTCGTGGTGGCCGATGTGGATCCGCTGCCACAGACACCCCGGCGCGACTTCCAATTCGGCGAATGGCTGCGCGCGGAACTTGTGGACGGCCATGTCCCGCCCGCCGTTGCCGATCCCGATGTGGTCGTGCTGCTAGCCACCGCTCAGAGTGCTCACCGGGTGTTACGCGGCCAGCCGCTCGAAGATCTCGTCGCCCCGATTCCGCCCGAGCCTCTCCGACACGCCCAGCTCGCGTTGCTGCCCGAGCTGATGAACGATCCGGCGGGCGAGGAGCGGTTCTTCCTGCTGACCCTGGCCCGCATGCTGGTCACCATCGAGACCGGGCGGATTGTCCCCAAGGACGTTGCCGCGCAACGTGTCGCACCGCGATTGACGGGACAGGATCGTGCGCTGCTGGAGCTTGCCGGGCAGGATTACCTCGGCCTCGCCCAGGTGAACTGGGGCGACCACTACCAGCACGTGGTGGCGTTGGTGCCGACGCTGGTCGGGCTGATCCGGCAGGCCGGCGACGTCGCGGCGAGCGGCTAGATCGCGATCTGCAACCAGGCTCGGCAGCCGCTGTTAGGCTCCGGAAATAGTGGGCAAAAAGTTGGCCCACCGATCGCGACGGAGAAGAAAATGAGAGGTCAAAGTATTGCGATCTTGGCGGGAGTGTTAGCTGGCGGTGCGACGGTGCTGGCCGGTCCGGCCTACGCCGATCCGCCGAGCGGCAGATACCACGTAACCGGGCAAGGCCTGCAGGACGATTTCTACTGGGAGCTCAGCTCGTGCGGTTCGGACTGCCTGACCATTGCGCCGTCGGGGCAGCTGCACAGGCAAGGCAATGCGTGGGCCGGCACCACGACCGGCGGCTGTAAGACCACGCTCGACGAATCTTCGCTTACCGGTACCTATCAGTGCCCGATGCTTCCGCCGATCGACATCGCCTTGGTCAGCGCCGGCTGAAACCGGAGAACCCGATCACGCTGAGCAAAATCAGCGTGACGTGACGACTACCAGATGACGGCGAGCCCCGCGGCCGTCAGGGCCAGCGCACCCGCGACGTAGAACAGCGGGCGAGGGGCTTCCCCGCCTGACTTGCGCTGCCGAGCCCGGCCGATGCCCAGCACGGCACCGAGGGCGATCAGGATCACCAGCTTGATCTCGATCTTGGGGTAGTTGAGCACCACGCCGGCGGGCCAGGGGGCGGCCAACGCGAGTCCGGTCAGCAGCGACAGCACCACGCCGTAGTCCATCACCGGGGTGAGCTGGAAGCGCCGCGCAACGGCTTCGGCGACCAACGCACCGAAGGTCAACGCGAATCCGACGATGTGCAGCAGAACTATTACGTGCCGTAGTACCTCCACGTCGCTCAGGCTAGCCCCTGGCGGCGGCAAATGGTATTCCTTCGGCGACCTGGTGGTCGCGTCGTTCGCCGACCTGTCGGAGGGGTCTCTACCCTTACCGGCATGACTTCTTCGACAACTCGCCTGGCCGCCGTCGTCGCCGCCACCAGTGACCCGGCTGCCGCCGACCCCGCCGGCTCCCAGGTGGTCTTCCGTGCCTCGGCCGTCGCGCACGACGCAGTGGCCAGCACCATCACCATGGGCCGCTACAGCGTCGAGGTCGATGAACCACCGGCGCTCGGCGGTGAGAACACCGCACCCAACCCGGTCGAGTACTACCTGGGATCCCTGCTGTCCTGCCAGGTGGTCACCTGGCGGTACTGGGCCGAGAAGCTCGGTATCGCGGTCGATGAGATCACCGGGCGCGCCGAGGGCGACCTGGACGTGCGCGGATTCTTCGGCCTGGACGACTCGGTGCGCCCCGGCTTCAAGGAGGTGCGGGTGGTCGTCACGGTGACCGGGCCGGAAACCGAGGAGCGTTACCGCGAACTGCACGAGGTCGTCGAAAAGCACTGCCCGGTGCTGGATTTGACCACCAACGTCACCCCGGTGCGCAGCACGCTGGAAATCGGGTAGCGGCGATGATCTTCATTGTGGTCAAGTTCGCGGTCAAGCCGGAGTGGGCCGAGCGCTGGCCGCAGCTGGTGGCCGGCTTCACCGAGGCCACCCGTGCCGAGCCGGGCAACCTGTGGTTCGACTGGTCGCGCAGCCTGGAGGATCCGAACGAGTACGTGCTCGTCGAGGCCTTCCGCGATGGCGACGCCGGCAGTGCGCACGTCAACAGCGACCACTTCCAGCAGGCCATGTCCGACATGCCGCAGGCGCTGGTGTCGACGCCGAAGATCATCAGCCAGCAGATCGACGCGACGGACTGGTCGGAGATGGGCGAGCTGACGGTCTAGCGATTTCGGCGCGATAACTCCCACTGAGCGGGCGAAACCGCGCCGAAATCGCCTAACGCACGACGACGATCTCCCGGCCCAGCTGATAACCCGGGGTCAACGGCAAGATGTCGCCGCTCCAGAACGACCCGGGGTCGAACCAGTTCGAATTCTTGTCGGTCGACAGCAGTCCCATCTCCTCATAGGTGATGGCCACCGTCTCGGCGCAGTACGCGGTCTGCAACGCGACTTTGCTGTTGCGGGCCTTACGCCGCTGGCTGATCTCGTGAACCTTGCGGTCCAGGAACGGGATACCGCGGGTCCAGTCGCTGGCGGTCGGCAGCCGCCCCCGCAGCCACCGGCCGGTCAGCCGTGCGGTGGTGGGAAACGCGGTGCCGTCCATCCGCGCGATCGCCTGCAGCAGGTGGTTCTCCTGCTTGCGGGTGATGGTCCCGCTGAGCTGGCGAAACCAGCAGCGCTGCTCGTAGCGGCCCATCCACTGTTCGACGGCGGCCCGGGCGTCGTTGAGCTGCACTCCGCGGTGGTTGGTGCCGGTCCAGAAGTCGTGCAGCTTGTCGCCGAGCTCGGCATGCCAGATCAGCGGCGGCAGGTCATCGAGGGCCACCGTCATCCCGACGTGGTTCACCGGAGAGTTGGACAGCGTTTGGATGGCGCGGTCTGGGCCGGAGCGGCCCCGGAACAGCCAGATGTCGCCGGTGCGCGTCTCAGCCAGCGCCCGCTCCAAAGTCACGGTGTGTTCGTCCACGCTCAGCACCATAAAGTGTGAGCGTGCGCAGCATCTGGAAATGGATCGGCCTGGCGGGCGTGGTCGGGGTTGCCGCCGGGGGAGTGCTGGTGGCGCGGGACCAGCGACGGCGACGGGCCTACACGCCCGACGAAATCCGTGCCCGGCTGCATGAGCGGCTGGCCGAGGCCGGCGGCGAGGACTAGCGCGGACTATTCCGTGGTGACGTCGACGGCGTAGAGGCGGTGCGTGCCGGCGAAGCCCTTCAGCTCGGCGTCGCGGCCGGCGCCGACGGTGATGTCGTCGCATTCCTTGACGGCGTCGCGCACCGGTCCACTGATCAGGATCTGGCCGCCCTCGGCGGCCGCGGCCACCCGGGCGGCCATCGCGACGTTGCGTCCGAACAGGTCGTCACCGCGGCGCACCGAGCGGCCCATGTGCACCCCGATGCGGACCCGGATCGGGTGCTGCGGTTTGCGCCCGCGTCGCGAAGCCAGCGCGTGCTGGATGCCGATGGCGCAGCGCACCGCCTGGTCGGGCTGGGCGAAGGCGATCATGAAGCCGTCGCCCTGGCTCTTGACCACATGCCCGCAGTGTTGGGCGACCAATCGTTGCACCATCTCGTCGTGCCGGGCGATCAGCTTCACCCACGCGCGATCGCCGATCCGCTCGTTGAGCGCGGTGGACCCCTCGATGTCGGTGAACAGCACCACCACATGCCCGTTCGGGGTCATCCGGGCCAGATCGGGGCGCTCCACTTCGGCCCAGTCGGCGAGGTCTTCGATCGAACTGCGCACGGCCGCACCAAACCCCTGCTTGCGCACCAGGTTCGCGGTCTGCCACACCGTCTTGACGGCCTCACGTCCGCCGGCCAGCAGAAGGTTGCGGGTGTCGACCCGACCGCGCAGCGCATCGATCTCGGCTTGAGCCGTCCGTAACTGTCGGGTCAACACCGCCAGGGCGACGGCCTCGGTGACCGCCACCGCCGCCAGCACACCGGCCGCCAGCAGCGTCGGCGTCAGCCATCCGATCCCGAACATTCAGCCCGACACGAACTCGACGACGGCTGCGCTGAAGGCATCGTTGTCGTCGCCGGCCGCGGTGTGCCCGGCGTCGGACAACTCGACCAGGCGCGCGCCGGGCACCTTGGACAAGAAGTCGGCGACACCCTCGGCGCTGACCACGTCGGACAACTTGCCGCGGATCAGCAGGATCGGGATCTGCAGCCCCATGGCGGCGGCCTCGATCTTCTCGGTGCGCAGCGCCGGATCGTCGCCGGGTTTGGTCATCAGCGCCGGATCCCAGTGCCAGTACCAGCGGCCGTCGCGGAACCGCAGATTCTTCTTCAGCCCCTCGGGGCTGCGGGGCTTGGCCCGGTGCGGCAGGTACGCGGCCACCGCGTCGGCGGCCTGCTCCAGGGAGTCGAAGCCGTCGATGTGGCCGAACATGAAGTCGCGGATCCGGGCGCTGCCGTCCTTCTCGTAACGCGGCACCACGTCGACCAACACCAACTTGGTCACCCGCTGTGGCCCGGCCTCATCGGCCACCAGGATGCCGGTCAGCCCACCCATACTGGCCCCGATCAGCGCCACCGGCCGGCCGATCGCCTCGATGACGGCGACGGCGTCGGCGGTGAGCGTCTCGATGGCGTAGTCGGCGTTGGGTGCGCGGTCGCTGTCACCGTGGCCGCGGGTGTCGAGCGCGACGACGTGATAACCGCGGTCGGCCAGGATCTGGCCGGTCTTGTGCCAGGAGTGCCGATTCTGTCCACCGCCGTGCAGCATCACGATCGTCGGATGCTCGGCGGCCTCGGTGGCGCCCCGGTTCCACTCGTCGGCGACCAGCGTTACTCCGCCGACGCCGTCGTACTCGACGGTCTGGGCTGTGCGCATCTCAAGATGGTAGATAGTTTGAACGACAGGGCGGACAGAAACGCCTGCCCGGCCCGGTCTTGGGGGTATGTGATGACTGAACCGCGGTGGATCGACGTGTCTACGCCCGGAGTCGCGCTCAAGGCACTGAGTTGGGGGACACCGGGTGACCCGGTGGCGTTGTGCCTGCACGGGTTTCCTGACACCGCCTACGGGTGGCGCCGGCTGGCCCCGCACCTGGTCGCGGCCGGCTGGCATGTGGTGGCGCCGTTCATGCGGGGCTACGCGCCGTCGTCGATTCCCACCGACGGCAGCTACCACATCGGCGCGCTGATGGACGACGCACTGCGGGTGCACGCCGCCGTCGGCGGGACCGGTCGCGACGTGGTGATCGGTCATGACTGGGGCGCGATGGCCGCCACCGGGCTGGCCGCGTTGCCGGACAGTCCGTTCACCAAGGCGGTGATCATGTCGGTGCCGCCGCCGGCATCGCTGCGGGCGGTCCGCGGGAAAGACCGACTGACCCTGGCCGGCTATCTGCCGGCGCAACTGCTGCGCAGCTGGTACATCAGCTACTTCCAACTGCCGTGGCTGCCGGATCGGTCCGCCTCGTGGGTGCTGCCGCTGTTGTGGCGGCGGTGGTCGCCGGGGTATGCCGCCGAAGAGGATCTGCGGCACGTCGACGCGGCCATCGGAACGCCGGAGGGCTGGCGCGCCGCACTCGGTCCGTACCGGGCGCTGCGCAGTCTGCGGGCTCCCGATCGCTACGCCGACCTGCACCGGTACTGGCTGCAGCTCCCGCGGTTGCAGACCCTGTACCTGCACGGGCGCACCGATGGCTGCATGTCGCCGGGATTCACGCAGTGGGTGCAGCCGGCGTTGCCCGCAGGCAGTGCGGTGGCCGTCATCGAGAATGCCGGTCATTTCCTGCAACTCGAGCAGCCCGACGAGGTCGCCGATCGGGTGCTGCCCTTTCTGTCCCGATGAGCGGGGTTTGACCTGATGCGCGGACGCCCCATGACCGCGATCGACGCGCAGTTCTACTGGATGTCCGCGAAGATCCCCAGCGACCAGTTCCTGCTCTACGCCTTCGCCGGGGTACCGGCCGACCTCGACGACGCGATCGCAGACGTACTCGACCGATCCCGAACGATCCCGGACCTGGCCATCCGAGTCGCCGACGCCGGTGCGCTGCGCTACCCGCGGTGGGTGCCGCTCACCGAGCTCAGCGAGGACTTAGCCGCGACCCGGGCCCCCGGTGACAATTGGGCCGGTTGCCTGGATGCCGTCGCGCGCCTGACCGACGACCAGCTTGACGTCCGGGCGGCACCCTGGCGGTTGCACGTGTTCGCGCCGGTCCACGGCATTCCCGGGCACCGCGGTGCGGGCACGGTGTTGGTGCTGCAAGTGGCGCATGCCCTCGCCGACGGCGGGCGGGCTTCAGC
Organism: Mycobacterium sp. SMC-15; assembly: GCF_045310925.1. Lineage (NCBI taxonomy): Bacteria > Bacillati > Actinomycetota > Actinomycetes > Mycobacteriales > Mycobacteriaceae > Mycobacterium > Mycobacterium sp. SMC-15. The sequence continues at coordinate 117,963 of NZ_JBJIAJ010000009.1, forward strand.
GTTGGCCGCCTGGCTGTTCGGCCGGGCCGCACCGGTGCCCGCGGTGCAAACACCGGGCCGTGGCTTTCTGCCGTGGCGTGCGGTCGCCGCGGCGCGGGCCCACCGCAAGCGGGTCGAGGACACTGCGGCGGGACTCCTGCCGCCTCCAGTCGGCGACCGCCCGGCGCTGGCCACCAACAACCGGCCGGCCGGTGGCCGGACAGTGCGCACCCTGGTGCGGCAGCGACAGGAACTGCGCGGGCCGACGGTCACCGTGGCGGTGCTGTCAGCGGTGTCGGCGGCGCTGTCGGAGTATCTCGACGAACCCTGCGAGGATCTGGGCGCCGAAGTGCCGATGGCCAAAGCCGGTGAGCGCCAGGCCCACAACCACTTCGGCAGTATTCCGGTTGGCCTGTACCCGCATCTGGGCCCCGACACCCGCTGCGAACGGATCGCCGCCGACATCGCCGGAGGCCGGCTGCGCGGTCGCCACCCGGCCGCGGCCGCGGCCGATCGGGCCTTCGCCGCGACACCCGCGGCGCTGCTGCGCTGGGGCATCGACAATTTCGACCCCGACGCCCGGCCGGAGCGGGTCACCGGCAACACCGTGGTCTCCAGCGTGCACCGCGGCGCCAAAGACCTGCGTTTCGGTGCGGCACCGGTACTGCTGACCGCGGGGTTCCCGTCGTTGTCCCCGGCGATGGGCCTGACCCACGGGGTACACGGCATCGGCGACACCGTGGTGATCAGCGTGCATGCCGCCCAGTCGGCGGTCCGGGATATCGAGGTATATCTGCGATTGCTGGACGCTGCGTTGTAGTTTGAGCAGATGGTCACTGCTGCTGATGTCGCATTGCTGCTCCTGCGCCTGGTTCTCGGCCTGACTATGGCGGCGCACGGGTTCAACAAGTTCTTCGGCGGAGGCCGAATCCCCGGCACCGCGGGCTGGTTCGAAAGCATCGGGATGAAGTACGGCAAGTTCCAGGCGGTGACGGCTGCTACCGCGGAGATCGCCGCCGGGCTGGGCCTGGCGGTGGGTCTGCTGACCCCGATCGCCGCCGCCGGATTCGTGGCTCTGATGGCGGTGGCGGTGTGGACCGTGCACCGCGCGAACGGCTTCTTCGTGCTGACCAACGGCTGGGAGTACAACCTGGTGCTGGCCACCGGCGCCGTCGTGGTGGCGATGCTCGGGCCGGGCTACCTCAGCGTGGACCACCAGATGTTCTGCCATTGCTGGAAGAACGGCTGGCCGGGCCTGTGGATCTCGGTCGGTCTCGGGCTGGCGGGCGCCGTCGGCCAGCTGGCGCTGTTCTACCGTCCGGGTGCAGTCGACACGACCGGCGAGTAGGGCAGCCCGCTGCCGGCGTTCTCGTCGACGACCACTCGCCGGCCCAGAAACGGAAATGCCCGCTGCGGGCACGCCTCGCGTTCGCAGATCTTGCAACCCGCACCGATCGGTACCACGGTGGCGGCGTCACCCAGGGCGACGCCGGTGGAGTACACCAGCTTGTCGGCATGCGCCAGATCGCACCCCAGTCCGACGGCGAAAGTCTTGTGCTGCCCCAGATAGCCGCGCCCCTCGGGCGGCGTGGTGGTGGCGATCCAGAAGTACTTGCGGCCGTCGGGCATCTGCGCCACCTGAGTGATGATCCGGCCGGGTTGGCTGAACGCGTCGTGCACCACCCACAGCGGACAGCTGCCACCGACCCGGCTGAAGTGAAACGCGGTGGCTGACTGACGCTTCGAGATGTTTCCCGCCTTGTCGGTACGCACGAAGATGAACGGCACCCCGCGTCGTCCGGGCTGTTGCAGGGTCGAGAGCCGATGGCACACCGTCTCGAACCCGACCTCGAAGCGGCGTCCCAGCAGGTCGATGTCGTAGCGCAGGTCGGTTGCGGAACGCTGAAACTGCCGATACGGCAGCAGGAAAGCGCCGGCGAAGTAGTTGGCCAGCCCGATTTTGGCGACTTCGCGGGACTCCGGGCTCAACGATTGGTCTTGCGCCACGATGTCCGACATCAGCTGCTGTTGGGTGAGCAGTGCCAGTTGGGTGGCGATCTGGAAGGCCCGTTGCCCCGCCAGCAGCCAATGCGCGATGCGCAGCACCCGAGTCGCCGGGTCGAAGACCCGCTTGGTGCCCGCCGGCAGGTCGTCGACGATCGCGACGGTGATGTCGAATCGCTCGGCCATCAGCGTCGACAGCTGAATGTCCAAGCCGCCGAAGCGCATCCCGGTCTCGACGAACAGTTTCTCGGCGGCGTTGTCGAGTTCGCCGATGTAGTTGTTGCGGTCGTAGAAGAAGTCGCGGACCTCCTCGAACGGCATGGGCCGGGCCACCGACTGTGCCGAGTCGCCGGAGATCTGTGACCGGTACGACTCCAATTCCTCGGTGGCACCGCGCAGCTGGCGATGCATGGTCAGCAGGCTGTTGCCGATATCGGGCATCCGCGCGACGAGTTCCTCGATCTGGCTGTCGCTGGCGGCGTGTTCGCCGGCGGTTGCGGTGAACATGTCACGCAGGTCGGCCACCAGCCGGGCATCGGCGTCCCCGGAGAAGTACTGGGCGGGCAGGCTGAATCGGTCGGTGAGCGCCAGCAATACCGGCACGGTGATCGGCCGCTGGTCGTTCTCGAGCTGGTTGACGTAGCTGGTCGACAGGTTCAGCGCGCGTGCCAGTGCCACCTGGGTCAGTCCGCGCTCCTCGCGCAGGCGTCGCAGCCGGGCCCCGGCGAAGGTCCGGGTTGTGGTGGGTGCCATGTCGTGGAGCGTAACCTGCGGATGCATTCGCGAGGTTCGCAATTCTGGCCAACTTAGGACGCATTAATACGCATTTCCCATGCATATCGGTGTTTACCGGTCGTGCGTAGGGTGTGGAACATGCAGCTACATGACGTGAAGACCCGCCGCAGTGCCGATGACTTCCCCCGCTCCGAGCACCTCGCCTGGAAGATCGCACAGGTGGCCGCCGACCCGGTGGCCGTTCCCGACGACACCGCGGCAATGGTGATCAACCGGATCATCGACAACGCGTCGGTCAGTGCTGCCTCGGTACTGCGTCGGCCGGTGACGGTGGCCCGCCGGCAGGCTCAGGCGCACCCGTCGAAGCCAGGTGCCGCGGTCTTCGGTATCGAGGGCACCTACTCCGCCGAGTGGGCGGCCTGGGCCAACGGCACCGCGGTGCGCGAACTGGACTTCCACGACACCTTCCTGGCCGCGGAGTACTCGCACCCCGGCGACAACATCCCGCCGCTGGTAGCGGTCGCCCAGCAGCTCGGCCTCTCCGGCGCCGACCTGATCCGCGGCCTGGCCACCGCTTACGAGATCCAGGTCGACCTGGTCAAGGGCATCTGCCTGCACGAGCACAAGATCGACCACGTCGCGCACCTCGGCCCGTCGGTGGCCGCCGGGATCGGCACCATGCTGCGGCTGGACCCCGAGGTCATCTACCAGGCGGTCGGCCAGGCGCTGCACCTGACCACCGCCACCCGCCAGTCCCGCAAGGGCCTGATCTCGAGCTGGAAGGCCTACGCGCCGGCCTGGGCCGGCAAGGTCGGCATCGAGGCCGTGGACCGGGCGATGCGCGGTGAGGGCGCACCGGCTCCGATCTGGGAGGGCGAGGACGGCGTCATCGCCTGGATGCTGTCCGGCAAGGACCACACCTACCAGGTGCCGCTGCCCGGCCCCGGCGAGGCCAAGCGCGCCATCCTGGACACCTACACCAAGGAATACTCCGCGGAATACCAGAGCCAGGCGCTGATCGACCTGGCCAAGCGGCTGCGGGAGCGGGTCGGTGACCTGAGCCAGGTGGCCACGATCAAGTTGCACACCAGCCACCACACCCACTACGTGATCGGAACCGGCTCCGGCGACCCGCAGAAGTTCGACCCGGACGCCTCGCGGGAGACCCTGGACCACTCGGTGATGTACATCTTCGCCGTCGCCCTGGAGGACGGCAGCTGGCACCACGTGCGGTCGTACTCCCCGGAGCGTGCGCACCGGCCCGAGACCATCGCGTTGTGGCGCAAGATCTCCACCGTCGAGGACCCGGAGTGGACCCGGCGCTACCACTCGACCGACCCCAATGAGAAGGCCTTCGGGGCGCGCGCCGAGATCACTTTGGCCAGTGGGGAAGTCATCACCGACGAGCTCGCGATCGCCGACGCGCACCCGCTGGGGGCGCGGCCGTTCGAACGCAAGCAGTACATCGCCAAGTTCACCGAGCTCGCCGAGGGCGTGGTGACGCCTGCCGAGCAGGAACGGTTCCTCGCCGCCGCAGAAGGTCTGGCGGGGCTTTCCGGTGCTCAGCTCGGCGAACTCAACATCGTGGTCGAGCCCGCGGTGCTGAGCCAGTCGCCGGCGACGCCCGACGGGATCTTCCGGTGAGTGGGTTGCTCGGGGCCGCCGCGGTCCCGGCGGACAAGCGGGCGGACTTTCGGGCCGGACTGCAATCCGGTCGGCTGCAACGGTTCCCGGGGGCGTTCTCGCCCCTGGTCGCCAAGTTGGTTGCCGAGATCGGCTTCGAGGGCGTCTACGTCTCCGGTGCGGTGCTCTCGGCCGATCTGGGGCTGCCGGACATCGGGCTGACCACGCTGACCGAGGTGGCCGGGCGCGGCGCGCAGATCGCGGCCGCCACCGACCTACCGACTTTCATCGACGCCGACACCGGCTTCGGCGAGCCGATGAGTGCCGCCCGCACCATCACGGCGCTCGAAGACGCCGGGCTGGCCGGCTGTCACCTCGAGGATCAGGTCAACCCCAAGCGGTGCGGGCACCTCGACGGCAAGGCCGTGGTGCCGGCAGGCGAGATGGTCAAGCGCCTGCGGGCCGCGGTCGCCGCACGCCGGGACCCGAACTTCATCATCTGCGCCCGCACCGATGCCGCGGGCATCGAAGGGCTTTCGTCCGCGATCGACCGGGCCAAGGCCTACGCCGACGCCGGAGCGGACCTGATCTTCACCGAAGCGCTACGCGGGCCGGCCGATTTCGAACAGTTCCGCGCCGCGGTCGATGTTCCGCTGCTGGCCAACATGACCGAGTTCGGCAAATCGGAGCTGCTGACCGCCGCTCAACTGACCGACCTCGGCTACAACGCGGTCATCTATCCCGTCACCACCCTGCGGCTGGCCATGTTCGCCGTCGAAGTCGGGCTGCGGGAGATCGACACGGCCGGAACGCAATCCGGGCTTCTGGATCAGATGCAGCACCGCAGTCGGCTCTACGAGCTGCTGCGGTACGCCGAGTACAGCCAGTTCGACGACGACATCTTCAACTTCACGTTAGGAGCGTCCCAATGACGATCGCCCCCTCCGACGCCGCCTCAGCACCGGAAATCCGCAAGGGACTCGCGGGCGTCGTCGTCGACACCACCTCGATCTCCAAGGTGGTGCCGGAGACCAACTCGCTGACCTACCGCGGCTATCCCGTGCAGGACCTGGCCGCGCACTGCAGCTTCGAGCAGGTCGCCTACCTGCTCTGGCACGGTGAGCTGCCGACCGACGCCGAACTGGCACTGTTCTGCCAGCGCGAGCGGGCGGCCCGGCGGGCGGACCGGTCGCTGTTGTCGCTGGTGGAAAAGCTCCCGGAGAACTGTCACCCGATGGACGTGGTGCGTACCGCGATCAGCTACCTGGGTGCCGAGGACGCGGAAGAGGACGACCCGTCCGAGTCGGCGAACTTCGCCAAGGCGCTGCGGATGTTCGCGGTGCTGCCGACCATCGTGGCCGCGGACATGCGCCGCCGGCGCGGTCTGGACCCGATCGCGCCGCACAGCCATCTCGGCTACTCGGAGAACTTCCTGCGGATGTGCTTCGGTGAGGTGCCCGAGCCGGTGATCGTGCAGGCGTTCGAGCAGTCCATGACCCTCTACGCCGAGCACAGCTTCAACGCGTCCACCTTCGCCGCGCGGGTGGTCACCTCCACCCAGTCCGACATCTACAGCGCGGTCACCGCGGCCATCGGCGCGCTCAAGGGCTCGCTGCACGGTGGAGCCAACGAGGCGGTCATGCACGACATGATCGAGATCGGTGAGCCAGAGAAGGCCGCAGAGTGGCTGCACGGCAAGCTGTCTCGCAAGGACAAGGTGATGGGCTTCGGTCACCGGGTGTACAAGCACGGTGACTCCCGGGTGCCGACCATGAAGGCGGCGCTGGAACGGGTGGTGGCGGCCCGCGGCGGCCAGCGCTGGTTGGACATCTACCAGATCCTGGAGGCCGAGATGTTCGCGGCCACCGGGATCAAGCCCAACCTGGACTTCCCGACCGGGCCGGCCTACTACCTGATGGGCTTCGACATCCCGATGTTCACCCCGCTGTTCGTGATGAGCCGCATCACCGGGTGGACCGCGCACATCATCGAGCAGACTGCGTCCAATGCGCTGATCCGCCCGCTGAGTGCCTATTCGGGAAGTCCGCAGCGCGTCGTCGGCGCGGTCTGAGGTTCGCCCAGGGGGCTACCATCCGGGGATGTCGCAACTGTTCCCCGATTACCGCCCGCTTTGGGAGACCGACCAGCACCGCGAACTGCGCAAGCACGCCGCGGAGTTCCTGCGCAAGGAGGCCACCCCGCATCAGGAGCGCTGGGTCGCCCAACACGGCGTGGACCGCGAGTTCTGGAACAAGGCCGGTGACGCCGGTCTGCTGGGACTGGATCTGCCCGAGGAGTTCGGCGGAGCCGGCGGCGACTACGCCATGCACTCGGTGGTCCAGGAAGAACTGGTCTACGCCCACGACCAGTGCTTCGGCTTCTCGGTGCATTCGCCGATCGTGGCGCATTACCTGTACGCCTACGGCAACGACGAGCAGCGCAAACGCTGGCTGCCCAAGGTCATCAGCGGCGAGGCGGTGCTGGCGATCGCGATGACCGAGCCGGGCACCGGCTCGGATCTGCAGTCGGTGCGCACCACCGCGGTGCGCGACGGCGACCACTACATCATCAACGGCTCGAAGACGTTCATCTCCAACGGGACCCACTGCGATCTGCTGGTGATCGTCGCCAAGACCGACCCGTCCCAGGGGGCGGCGGGGGTGTCGCTGATCGTCGCCGAGACCAACGGACTGGCCGGCTTCGAGCGTGGTCGGGTGCTGCAGAAGATCGGCCAGCACGGCCAGGACACCCGGGAGCTGTACTTCACCGACATGCGGGTGCCGGTCGCCAACCTGCTCGGGGAGAAGGAAGGCCTGGGCTTCTACCAGCTGATGGACCAGCTGGCCCGGGAGCGGCTGATCATCGGGACGCTGTGCGCGGCGCTGGCCGAGGCCGCCGTACTGGAGGCCATCCGGTACTCCAAGGAGCGCGAGGCGTTCGGCCGGCCCATCGGCAACTTTCAGCACACCAAATTCGTGCTGGCCGAATGCAAGACGGACACGCTCGCGATCAAGACCCTGGTCGACTACGCGATCAGCCAGTACGTCGGCGGCAAGAACGACCCGATGACCGCGTCGATGGCCAAACTGTTCGCCGCGGAGAAATCCGATCAGGTGGTCGACAAGTGCCTGCAGATCTTCGGCGGCTACGGCTACATGGCCGAATACCCGATCGCCAACATGTACACCGGTTCGCGGGTGAACCGGATCTACGGCGGCACCAGCGAGATCATGAAGGAGATCATCAGCCGATCGCTGTGAGCTCCAGGTGCTCGAGCCGGCGCACCAGCAGGCTGGGCAACCAACGGCTGGCCTCCGCGACGGCGATGTGTGCGGTGCGTGCCAGCAGTTCGCCGATCACGATTCTGGCCTCCAGGCGCGCCAGGGCGGCGCCGACGCAGAAATGCGCGCCCTTGCCGAAGGCAAGGTGACTTTGCGGCGGCCGGTCTAAGCGGAAGTCGTTCGGCTCGGCGTAGCGCGACGGGTCCCGGTTGGCCGCCCCCCACAGCAGCAGCAGGCGTGATCCGGCCGGCAGGTCCACCCCGCCGAGGCTGGTGTCGCGGCGGACGTGCCGGTAGTGACCGCGAAACGGCGACTCGCACCGCAGCACCTCTTCGAGGAACGGGCCGATCAGCTCCGGTGACTCGCGAACCCGACGCTGAATCTCCGGGCGCGTCGCCAAAGTCCAGGCGGCCGAACCGATCAGCGATGCCGTCGATTCGCCGCCGGCGCTGAACAGGGTGATCATCATGACCTGGGCGGTGAGGGTGTCGAGGGCGCCGGAGGCGCAGGCGGTGGCCAGGTCGCCGAGCAGGTTGTCGCGCGGATCGTGCGCGGCCCGCCCGAAGTGGTCGCTGATATAGCCCGCGAGCTCCATGACGGCGACACCCGCGCTGGCGAGCTGGTCGGCGTCGACCAGCCCCTCCACCACTTGGGTGCCGGCGTAACCCCATGCCGCCAGCTGATCCACGTCCTCGTCGGGCACACCGATCAGCCGTGCCACGATCATCATCGGCAGCCGGTTGGCGACGGTGCTCATCCACTCGATGCGCCCATCGCGGACGCCGTCGTGCCATAGCTGGTCCAACGTCTCGGAGATGAACGGTTCCAAGGCACGAATCCGCTTGGCCGCCAGCTGCGGCACCAGCATCTTGCGGTGCGCGGCGTGTGCCGGGTCGTCGGCGGTGGCCAGCACATGGGTGGGGTCGCCGAGTCCGGGCATCGGGAACGTGGCCACCGTGCCGTCGGGTTGATAGAGCATCGTCCCGGTCAGGTTCGAGGAGAAGTCCTGCACTCGCGCCACGGCCTCGGTGACCGCATCCCAGCCGCACACGAGATAGAAGCCGGAATCACCGACCGGGTGGACGGGCGACTGCGTGATCATCCGCTCATAGAGCGGATACGGGTCCTGAATGCACGCGTCGTCGAACAGGCGCAGGCCCATCGGGTCTATTCGTACTGGCATGGCTCTAGGCTGCTCAGGGCGTGCTACCTGCGTCAATGCGCCGCGCAAAGTTGAAAGCCGCCGACGGAGCCGACCGCCGGGAATCGTCTCAGAGCGCGTCGCGGACCTGCAGACCCGGTGAGAATTCAGTCGTTTTCTGTCTCACGCTGAGATAAAGTTTCCAGGCGGAGGGAGCTTGCGATGGCGGGGCATGACTGGCTGGTGGGCGAGGACCGCCGTACCGCCGGCGCCGAACGCATCTACACCGCCGCGATGGACCTGGTGATTCGCGATGGGCTGGATGCCCTCGATATCGACGTCTTGGCCGCCCGGGTGCACTGCTCGCGGGCCACCATCTATCGGCATGCCGGCGGCAAGGCCGAGATTCGCGATGCCGTGCTGGCCCGGGCGGCCGCACGCATCGTGGACACCGTGCGGCAGGCGGTCGCCGGGCGCAGCGGGGCCGAACGGGTGGTGGCCGCGATAGCGGCGGCACTGCAGCGCATCCGCTCGGATCCGCTCGTCCAACCGATGGTCGGCTCGGTGCGCGGCGCACAGGAGATGACTCGACTGGCCGCATCGCCCATGGTCGCCGGTTTCGCCCGCGATCTGAGCGGCCTGAGCGAGGACGATCGACAGGCCGCGCAGTGGGTCGTGCGGGTGGTGCTGTCGCTGTTGTGTTGGCCCATCGGCGATGCCGAGGCCGAGCAGCAGATTCTGGAGCGCTTCGTCGCGCCGGCGTTCGCGGGGGACGGTTTCGCCGCGCAGACCTAGAACACGTTCTAGTCTGGCCGTCATGGGATTTCTCAAACCTGAACTGCCCGTTGTCGACTTCGCCGAATGGAGCAAGGGCACGCGCAGCGAGAAGATCCGGCCGATGGCCCGGCACTGGGCCGAGGTGGGTTTCGGCACGCCGGTGGTGCTGCACCTGTTCTACGTGCTCAAGATCGGCCTCTACGTGCTGGGCGCGTGGCTGTTCGCGTTGAGCACCGCCGGTGTCGACGGCTTCACCGAGGTGCGGCAGTGGTGGAGCGAACCGATCGTCTTCGAGAAGGTCGTGCTCTACACGATGTTGTTCGAGGTGATCGGCCTGGGCTGCGGCTTCGGTCCCCTCAACAACCGCTTCTTCCCGCCGATGGGCTCGATCCTGTACTGGTTGCGGCCCGGCACCATTCGGCTGCCACCGTGGCCGCGGCGCATTCCGCTGACCAGCGGCACCGGCCGCACCCCGGCGGACGCCGCGCTGTACGCGGCATTACTGGTGATGCTGCTGGTCGCACTGGTCTCGGACGGGACCGGCCCCATCGCCGCGCTGCACACCGAAGTCGGGGTGTTGCCGCACTGGCAGATCCTGACGATTCTGGGCATCCTGGCGGCGATCGGCCTACGGGACAAGGTGATCTTCCTGGCCGCGCGCGGCGAGGTCTATGCGCCGCTGGCGGCGGCGTTCCTGTTCACCGGTGTGGACATGATCATCGCGGCAAAGGCGATCTTCATGGTGATCTGGATGGGCGCGGCGACCTCAAAACTCAACCGGCATTTCCCGTTCGTGATCTCGACGATGATGAGCAACAACCCGCTGATTCGGCCGAAGGCACTCAAGCGCGCCTTCTTCAAGAATTTCCCCGAAGACCTGCGCCCCGGTGGGCCGTCGAAGGCGCTGGCGCATCTGAGCACGGCGATCGAGATGCTGGTTCCGCTACCGCTGTTCTTCTGCCACGGCGGCCTGCCCACCGCGATCGCCGCCTTCGTCATGGTCTGTTTCCACCTCGGCATCCTGGCGGCGATCCCGATGGGGGTGCCGCTGGAGTGGAACGTGTTCATGATCTTCGGGGTGCTGTCGCTGTTCGTCGCGCACGCCGATCTCGGACTGTCGGACCTCAACAACCCGCTGGCGGTGGCGCTGCTGTTCGCTGTCAGCGCGGGCACGGTGGTGCTGGGCAACCTGTTCCCGCACAAGGTTTCGTTCCTTCCCGGCATGCGGTACTACGCCGGCAACTGGGACACCACGCTGTGGTGCTTAAAGCCGTCGGCCGAAGAGAAGATCGCGCGCGGCGTCCTCGCGATCGCCAGCATGCCGGCCGCGCAGCTGGAACGGTTCTACGGCAGCGCGGAGGCCGCGCAGATTCCGATCTACATGGGATATGCGTTCCGCGGCTTCAACACCCACGGCCGGGCGCTGTTCAGCCTGGCGCATCGGGCGATGGCCGACGGCGACGAGAGCGACTACTCGCTGACCGATGGCGAGCGGATCTGTTCTACGGCGGTCGGCTGGAACTTCGGTGATGGCCACATGACCAACGAGCAGCTGATCGAGGCGTTGCAGCAGCGCTGCGGCTTCGAACCGGGGGAGGTGCGCGTGGTGATTCTCGACGCGCAGCCGATCCACCGCCAGACCCAGGCCTATCGGCTAGTGGACGCCGCCACCGGTGAGTTCGAACGCGGCCACGTCAACGTGGCGGACATGGTGGAGCGCCAGCCCTGGCAGGACGACCTGCCGATCTACGTCGAGGCGGGTGCGTGACTACAGTGCCGAGGGGTAAGAAAACGGAGTGAAGTCATCACGTGAGGCGTGAAAGCCCTTGGCCGACATGTGGTCCAGGCAGACCATACCGTGGGTAAAGCTCCCGCATTCCAGCCGCGGTGCCTCGCCAGACGGGCTCTTCAGGTGTGAAAGCACCAATTTGGTGTCATACGGCAGCGGATTGGCTTCGAGGGCAACGCTGGGCTGGCCGACGAAATTACCGATCGTCCAGCCCTGGTCGCCCTGACGGATGTCGCTCGCATGCCATTGGCTATGCGGCTCAGGCGGTCGCGTAGGCAGGGTGAATTGCGCATTGCGTACCGCACAATTGAACGTCCCATGGGCCGGCGCGTCGAATGCGGTGCAGAACACCGCGCCAGCCGGGGTGCGGAACGATGTTGAGTTCGGGAAGTACCACAGGCAGTTGGCGTCGTCCTTGTCGCAGGTGGGGTAGTCAACGATGGAATTCGTCGTCGCGCCGCGCATCTGTGTCAGCCAGCCCCTGATTTGGGGGCTCGGGTCGGGATTGGGCACCGACACATCGTCGGTCGAGGGTGCCGCGACCGCGTCGTGGCGACACCCTGCCAGGAGCGCGGTGCTGGCCAGCAGCGCGGCGGCCGCGATCAACTGTGTGCGCATCGCCCCATTGTGCGCCGCCGCGATGTGATCCAGATAACTGGTACAACCAGTTGACCAGTGGGGCGGGGTGCCTGACCATGTAGACCATGGACCTGGCGCCCATCTCCCGCACCGCACTCTCCGACACGATCTTCGTGCGGCTTGTCGAAGAGATATTGACCGGACGCCTGCCTGCCGGCGAGCCGCTGCCATCGGAACGCGAACTGGCGCTGACCCTGCAGGTCAACCGGCACGCGGTCCGCGAAGCGCTCAAGCGGCTGCAGCAGGCGGGACTGGTCCGGATCAGTCACGGCGGAAAGACCCGGGTGCTGGACTGGCGCCAAAGCGCCGGCCTGGACGCCCTGACCGGATTGGCCGTCGCCGGGGCGATCCCGGCACGCCAGATCATCGGCGACGTGGCTGTTATGCGGCGCTCGATCGCCGCGGACGCCGCACGCCTGTGCGCGCGGAACGCCTCAGAACAGCAGCGGTCCGCGATCACCGCTGCCGCCGCGGAATACCCGCCCGCCGGGGATCTCGCGGCGATCAGCGATGCCGACCTGGCGTTCTGGGTCGCCGTAATTGACGGATCCGGCAATATCGCTTATCGGCTGGCTCTCAACACCTTGGTCGCCGCCTACGACGAGATCGGCCGCGAGGCCATCTACGCGCTGGGAGCCGCCGAGTTCGCCGACCGAAGCGCACACATCGACCTGGCCGCCGCGATCGCCGCCGCCGACGAGGATACGGCGTACCGCCTCGCCGACGAGTTGCTGACCCGGTTCGTCACGGCGTGCCAGGCCGGCGCCGAGGAAGAGGAATAGCCGCATGTTCGACCTCATCGCGCACGCCATCCCGGTCTTCGTGCTCTGCCTGATCCTGGAGGCCGTGTCGTTCGTCGTGCGGCCCGACGACGACGAGCGCGGCTACGAACTGCGGGACACCCGGACCAGCCTGACGATGGGCATCGGCAATGTGGTCATCAACATCGGCTGGAAGCTGGTGGTGCTGGCGGTCTTCAGCGGGGTCTACCTGCTGGCCCCGGTGCACCTGCCGGCCGGCAACCCGCTGACCTGGATCGCGCTGTTCGTCGCAGACGACGTCGCCTACTACTGGTATCACCGCACCCACCACACCATCCGGGTGTTCTGGGCCAGCCACGTCGTGCACCACTCCAGTCAGCACTACAACCTGTCCACCGCCCTGCGCCAGACCTGGACGCCGTTCACCGCGGTGCCGTTCTGGATCCTGTTGGCGTTCGCCGGTTTCGCCCCGTGGATGATCCTGCTGCAGCAGTCGGTCAGCCTGCTCTACCAGTTCTTCATCCACACCGAGCGCGTCGGCAAGCTCTGGCGGCCAATCGAATTCATCTTCAACACCCCATCGCACCACCGAGTGCACCACGGGGCGAACGCCCAGTACCTCGACAAGAACTACGGGGGAATCCTCATCGTCTGGGACCGGCTGTTCGGCACCTTCCAGCCCGAAGACGAGCGCGTGGTCTACGGCTTGACCAAGAACATCGACACGTTCAATCCGGTGCGGGTGGCCACCCACGAGTACGTCGCGATCTGGCGTGACATCCGTGCGGCGCGCAGTTGGCGTGCCGCGCTGGGTCACCTGTTTCGCGGCCCGGGATGGCAGCCGGCCGGCTAGGCACGCGACAAGAACCGCGGTGCGATGCTCGCCGCGGTGGTGGCGACCGCCGCCGATCCCAGCGCCTGAGTCCAGCCGATCGGGCCCAGCGGTGTGCAGCCCAGGAACTGGCTGACCCCCGGTGTGCTGATCAGGATCGCCAGCGCCGCGAACGAACCGCCCGCAGTGACTGCTACCAGCGGTGAGCGTGACTCCAACAGGGTCTGGCTCAGCTGGGTGGTGACGAACGCGACCAGAGCCACCGTGGCGGCACGCCGGGGAAAGCCGGTGAGCCGCGCCATCATCCACGCCGCGATGGTGGCGCCGGCGGTGGTCGTGCCACGCAGCGCCACCGCGCGCATCAGCGCCTTCTCGTCGGGCCCACGCCCCCCGAACGGTATGGGGCGACGCGGTTGGCTGATCGCCAGCGCGGTGGCGGGAAATGCGTCGATCGCCATGTTCACCAGCAGCAACTGGCGGGTGTTCAGTGGAGCCCGGCCGGTCAGCGCGCAGCCAAGGAGCGCGAATGCCGCGCCGCTGGCGTTGCCGCCCAACAGCACCGCCACTGCCGCCTGTACCCGCTGCCATAGTTGGCTGCCCTCGTTGAGGGCGTCCAGCAGCGTCTCGATCCGGCCGTCGAGCAGCACCACGTCGGCGGCGGTGTGGGCGGCGTCGCTGCCCTGGGCGACGATGCCGATCCCGACGGTGGCGGCGCGGATGGCCGCGGCGTCGTTGGCGCCGTCTCCGACCATCGCCGACACCTTGCCGCTGCGTTCCAGGGCCTGGACGACCTGCACCTTGTTCGCCGGTGACATGCGGGCGAAGACCACCCGTTCGGCCACCGCGAGCTCCTGCTCCTTGCCCGACAGGGCCTCCCACTCCATGCCGGTGATGACCTGCTCGGCGTTGACCTGCAGGCCCATCTTGCGGGCGATCGCACGACCGGTGGTCGGGTGATCGCCGGTGATCATCCGAACCGGCACCTCCCGCAGGGACAGCTCGGCCAGCAGGCCCGCCGACCCGGCGCGCGGGGTATCGGAGATGCCGACGAACCCGACCAGAGTCAGCCCCCCGGTACACAGCGCAGCCATGGCAGCCAGCTGAGCGTCGGGATCGTCAGGGCCTTCCGAAAGCGACTGCGCCTGTTCGAGGCTGAGCTCGCGCCGGGCAACCGCCAGGACCCGCAGTCCTTCGGCCGCGAGCTGCTCGACCAGGTCATAGACGTCGGCTGCAACATCTGTGCAAGCGGCGAGCAGTACCTCGGGGGCGCCCTTGATGGTCAGTTCGGTCCCGATCACCGACGCCGAGAACGGCCTCCCGGAACGGAACGGCAGATGAATGTCAGCACCATCCGGTTCGGCGGCACCGATCACCGGCTCCGCCGCCGCCACGATCGCGGCGTCGGTGGCGTCGACGTGGCTCTGCCCCTTGGCCGACGGGGTCGCGCGCACCGCGCACCGCAGCACCTCGTCACGGGAATGATCGGCTGCCGTGCGCACCTCGGTGACCCGCAACCGGTTCTCGCTGAGGGTCCCGGTCTTGTCAAAACAGACCACGTCGACCCGGCCGAGGGCTTCTACCGAGCGCGGGACCCGCACCAGTACACCGGACTTGGTGAGTCGACGTGCAGACGCCTGCTGTGCCAGCGTCGCCACCACCGGCATGCCCTCGGGGACGGCGGCGACGGCCACGGAAACACCGTCGGTCGCTGTCTGGTGCAACCCGGTACCACGCAACAACCCGAATGCGCTGACCAAGCCGCCGGCCACCAGGCTCAGCGGCCAAATCCGGGTGGTGATCTGGCCGAGCTGATGACCGAGCCCGATATCGTGATGCCGGCTGGTGACCAGGTCGGCGGCGCGGCGTACCTCGGTGTCGGGACCCACCGCGGTCACCAACGCCAGGCCCGTTCCGGCCGCCACGATGGTGCCGGCGAAAAGCATGCAGCGCCGCTCAGCCAGCTCGGCGCCCGGGGTGGCATCGATCTGCTTGGTCACCGGCAACGACTCACCGGTCAGCGATGCTTCGTCGATCTCCAACTTCTCCTGCTCGACCAGGCGGGCATCGGTAGGCACCACATCATTGGCCCCCACTTCGATCAGGTCACCACACTGCAGCTCGTCGGGCAGCACCTGTACGCGTTCGCGGGTGCCGTCGGGCCGGATGGTCACCTTCCATGCAGGCGGGATCTGCTCGGCCAGTAGCCGATCCAGCCGTAGCTCGGTACTCAGGCGTTGCCCGGCAGCCAGGAACGCGTTACTGACCAATACCGAGCAGACCAGGGCGGCGTCGATCGGCGAGCCCAGGATCGCAGTGGCCGTGGCACCCAGCCCCAGTATCGGAGTCAGCGGGTCTGACAATTCCTCACGCACCGCCTCGACGAATTGCCAGATCATGTGGCGCGGCGCCGCGTCCGCGGCGAGCCCAGCGGATGCGGGGTCCGACGATGAAGCCAACGTGGCACGAACCCGTTCGACCGACATGGCATGCCACTCATCGACGGGAACCGGCCGGGGCAGCGGTGCATTGATCACCGCGCGCGCCAACCGGTATCCGGACCACAGGCCCGCAGCCGCGCCCACGACGACCGCTTCTGGGCCGCGACCCTGGACGGTCGGAATCAGCATGAGCGAACCCATCGCCGAAGCGCCGATGGACAACTCGATACCCCGTTTGCTGGCGGCTTTGGCTGCGGGGATCGCATGCAGCACCCGCCACACCCCGGCGAGATCATCGACGATCAGGTCCGCGCTCCACGGCTGGGTCTCGGCGGCACCGTCGGGCAGGATGCCCACCCCGAGATCGGCGGCCGCCAGCGCCCGGTTGGCCGTCGAGGAGATCACTGCGACGCTGTGACCGTCCTGCTGATGGCGACGCACAGCGTCGAGCAGGGTGTTGTCGATCGAGTTGCCCGTCGCCGGTGCGATCTCATCGAACGCCGGCCTCAACTCACCCAACCCGGCGGGGTCGTCCACCGAAACCACCCGCACGTCAGCTCGTTGTGTCTCGGCGAGCGTCGAGGCCGCCAGCGGATGGTGCGCCGGTGCGAAGAGCGCCTCCGTGCCGTTCCACCCGTTGTTGCGGTGCGTGCCGGCCACTGAGTGCCAGCCTGGCTGCAGGTCGCCCGCCGCCAGCATGGCCTGAGCGCGCTCCCACATGGTCAGATCCTTGTCGCCGGCGCCGCGAAGCCGCACCAGGCGCAACTTGTCGCTGCGGAGCACCCGCGGATCGAGGATCACCACGTCGATTCGGTCCAGCTGACGTAAGGCGTCCGTGTGCAGCTGTAAGGCCTCGTCGTTGTCGGCCAAGCCGCGGACCAAAGTCGCCGCGAATGATTCCTGTGTGGACCGGACGGCCTTGGGTACGGCAACCAGCGCGGCGTTTCCGGCCAGGTTCGGGTCGCGGCTGACGGCACCGACCACGGCCGCGCCGATCGCCTGAATCCAACTGCCGCGCAGCAAGTGTCGTTCGACTGGTCCAGTCGGCCGGATATCGGTGGCGGGGTCCGGCAGTTCGTGGGGCCGGCCGGTCAGGCGGGTCAATTGCGGTTCACGTCGAGTCCGTGCCCGTTCTTCGGCCCGTGCTTCGGCAGCCTTGAAGGAGTTGATTGCCAGGTCCACTGCCACCATCGACGGTGCTGCGGCGAGCGCGTTGGCGGCAGTGGTCGCCAGCCCCAATGCAGTGTCGGTGGCGCGCTTGCCGATTCGCTCCTCGATCAGGCGGCGCAACCGCGGCTGATGATCCAAGGCGACCACGGCGCCTTGGATGCTGGCCGGCAGACGGTGGATCCGCAGGGCGCGGCCGGCCAGTGCGATGCCCATGCCGACGGCGGTGATACCCGCCATCGCTGCGCTGCTGACCGCGATCAACCCGTCGCCGGGTTCGGGGGTGGAGCGGGTGGTGGGTCGCCCCTCGGTGACGTCGTACAGGTCGCCGAGGGGCGGTGGATTATCGGGGTCGTCGTCGGGTTCGGCCTCGTAGAGCGCGTCCAGTGCCGGGATGAGGTCTTCGGCGAGAACAGGCATCGCGGGGGGCATCGGTCTCCTTTGCTTGGCGACCGAATCTGCCGGGCGAAAACTTCGGTCGACATGGCCAATCGTCCGAAGGTCTGGCTCGCGGTGTGTCAGAGGTCCGCTGAATGACCGGGTGGGGCGGGCCCACCGGATTGACGACCATTCACATCCGCCACGGGTGCGGCGGGTAGGAGTTACTCCCCTTCGCGGCCGACGCTAGAACCGCTTGGCGGCGGTCGGCTGAACGTCCGCGAGATTTGACTTGAAGTTCCGGTGAATGCTTTACCTAGCACCGGGTCTGGTGATGCCTAGTGCTTGCCGACCCACTCGTCGTAGAACGGCGGCATGGCCGAGGCCCGCGCGGTGAATTGCGCGTCGCGCTTCTCCAGGAAGGCCCGCACCCCGTCGGCGCCGTCGCCGATGCTGGTGTAGAACATCGCCAGCGAGTCCACCCGGTGCGCCTCGACCGGGTCGGGTTGCGCGGAGTTGCGGTAGAGCATCTGGCGGATCAACGCGAACGAAACCGGCGAGCGGCCCTTGGTCCACGCGTCGGCCAGCGCCCGAGCCTGCGTCAGCAGTGTCTCTGGTTCGTGGATGGACTGGGCGATCCCACAGGCGCGCGCCCCCTCGGCGTCGAGGATGTCGGCGCGGTATAGCAGGTCCAAAGCCGTTGGGACACCGACGATACGGGGCAGGAACCACGTCGAGCACGCCTCCGGGGTGATGCCCAGCTTCCCGAACACCAGACCGAAACGCGCCTTGGTCGAGAACAGCCGCGCGTCCATCGCCAGCATCATGGTGGCGCCGATCCCGACCGCCGCACCGTTGACCGCGGCGATCACCGGCTTGCGACAGCCATAGATCGCCAGCGTCACCCGCCCGCCGGTGTCGCGCACCCGGGCCAGCTCGGGATCATCGAGGTCGGCCATGGCGGCCAGCGACGGCGACTTGGACTCGTCGAGCCCGAACACATTGCCCGAGCTGGACAGGTCCATGCCCGCACAGAACGCGCGTCCGGAGCCGGTGACGATCACCGCGCGAACGGCATCGTCGTCGTTGACCTCGACGAATGTGCGCTCCAGCTCCTCGGCCATTTCGACGGTGAACGCGTTGAGATTGTCCGGTCGGTCCAGGTAGACGGTGAGAATGCCGTCTTCGACCTCGTGGCGCAGCGTGTTGAACTCCATCTCCCGAGGCTAGTTGCACCGACCTGTTGACTCTGCCCCCGGGGGAGCTTCGACACTGGAGCGCATGACGACACTGTTGCCCATCGGGGACTTCTCCCGGATGACCTATCTGACCGTCAAGGCGTTGCGGCTCTACCACGAGCGCGGCCTGCTGGCACCCGTGCAGGTGGACCCGTCGTCGGGGTACCGCTACTACAGCCCGGACCAGGTGCCGATCGCCCAAGTCATCCGCCGGCTGCGCGATCTGGGCATGCCGCTGGACGAGCTGACCGAAGTGGTCCGCGCCGAGCAGGTCACCGACCGCAACCGGGCCATCGTGGCTCACCTGCAACGGCTCCAAGACCGCCTGGCGCAAACCCAGGCCAGCGTGGAATCGCTGCGGGCGCTGCTCGAAGACTCCGGCGACGCCTGCGACGTCACTTACCGGTCGGTGCCGGCCACGTCGGCGGCCGCGGTCGTCGACCAGGTGGCGATGGCAGACATCGATGACTGGTGGGCGCAGGCGTTCTCCGAGCTCGATGCCGCGGTCGCCGATGACGCCCCCGGGGTTCGCGCTGCGTTGTACTCGGCGGAGTTCTTCGAAGCCGGCGGGGGAGAGGTGATCGCGTTCCGGCCGGCGAGCGCCGCGACGGCCCGGGGCAGGGTGCGCACGCTGGAGATTCCTGCAGCGGAACTGGCGGTCGCGGTGCACCGCGGGGCGTTCGGCGAGCTGGACCGCACCTACGGCGCGCTGGGCACCCATGTTGCCGAACGCGAACTGGGTGTCGACGGACCGATCCGCGAGTACTACCGGGTGTCCGGCTACGACACCGACGACGAGACAGCGCATCGCACCGAGGTGTGCTGGCCGATCTTTCGCACCAAATCCTGACCCACGACAAGGAGTTCTCCCATGGACATCACGCTGCACACCGTCACCTTCGACTGCGCCGACGCCGGCAAGCTGGCGCGATTCTGGTCGCAGCTGCTGGCCCGACCGGTCGACGAGGGAGCCAGCGCCGAGATCGCCTCAATCGGCATCTCAGCGCAGACGCCTCCACGCCTGGTGTTCGTGCAGGTGCCAGAAGCCAAGCAGGTCAAGAACCGAATCCATCTCGACCTGGTCGCGGCGGACCTGACCGCCGCAGTCGAACGGGCCCTGGAACTGGGCGCCGCCCGGTTGGCCGATCATGCCGAGGGCGGTTACCGGTGGACCACACTGACAGACCCCGAGGGCAACGAGTTCGACCTCGTGGCGGCCTGACATGTCCTTGCTGACAAACGCATTGGTCGCCGCCGGACCGACCGCCGAACATCGGGACGCGATGGCCCTCTACGGGTGGTTGGTCGGTGGCCGCTGGGATCTTGACATCACCTGGTTCGGCGACGAGGGCACCCGGCACGTCGCGGGTTGGATGGTCGCGGACTGGGTGCTCGACGGACGGGCCGTCCAGGACGTCTGGCACGCCGAAGGACTCTTTCACGGGTCGACGCTGCGCATCTTTGACCCGGCTATCGATGCCTGGCACATCCAGTGGACGGAACCGCAACTGGGACTTCGGCTGCACCAACTGGGCAAGGCCGACGCGGACGGGATCGTGCAGGACGGCACGCTGCCGGATGGCTCCGCCATCCGATGGAGCTTCCGCGACATCGGCCCGGACTCGTTTCGCTGGCGCGATGAACGCAGCGACGACGGGCGCACCTGGGTGCTCAAGCAGGAGTATCTCGCCCGCCGCCGCTGAATCCGGTGTCAGGCGGTGACAGCGTCTTTCGCCTCGGTACGCGAGAGGAACCGGGGTGCGATGCCCGCCGCGGTGGTCGCGATCGCCGCCGATCCCAATGCCTGGGTCCAGCCGATCGGGCCCAGCGGCGTGCATCCCATGAACTGGCTGATCCCCGGGATGCTGATCAGCAGTGCCATCGCCGCGAACGAGCCGGCCGCGGTAGCCACCAGCACCGGCGAGCGTGACTCCAACAGGGTCTGTCCCAGCTGAGTGGTCACCAGCGCGACCAGTGCCACGGTGGAGGCGCGTCGGGGAAAGCCGGTGAGCCGGGCCATCATCCATGCCGCGATCGTGGCACCGGCGGTGGTCGAGCCACGCAGCGCCACCGCGCGCAATAACGCCTTCTCGTCGGGCCCGCGTCCCCCGAAGGGCATCGGGCGCCGCGGTTGGCTGATCGCCAGCGCGGTGGCCGGGAACGCGTCGGTCACGATGTTGACCAGCAGCAGTTGCCGGGTGCTCAACGGCGACTGACCCGTCAGCGCGCTGCCGATGATCGCGAACAGTGCGCCGCTGGCGTTACCGCCCAGCAGCACCGCCACCGCCGCCTGCACCCGCTGCCACAGTTGGCTGCCCTCGTTGAGGGCGTCCAGCAGGGTCTCGATCTTGCCGTCGAGCAGCACCACGTCGGCGGCCGTGTGCGCGGCGTCGCTGCCGTGCGCGACGATGCCGATCCCGACCGTGGCGGCCCGGATTGCGGCGGCGTCGTTGGCGCCGTCGCCGACCATCGCCGACACCTTGCCGCTGCGTTCCAGCGCCTGCACCACCTGCACCTTGTTCGCCGGCGACATGCGGGCGAACACCACCCGCTCGGCCACCGCACGTTCCTGCTCCTTACCCGAGAGGGTTTCCCATTCCGAGCCGGTGATGACCTGATCGGGAGACAGCTGCACGCCCATCTTGCGGGCGATGGCCCGGCCGGTGGTCGGGTGATCGCCGGTGATCATCCGAACCGGCACCTGGCGGCGGTGCAGCTCGGCGAGCAGGCCGGCCGACCCGGCGCGCGGAGTGTCGGAGATGCCGACGAAACCGACCAGGGTCAAACCGTCGGCGCATTGGCGGGCCATGGCGGCAAGCTGGGCTTCGGCGTCGTCGGGATCAGCCGAAAGCGATTGCACTTGAGCCGGACTGAGCTCGCGTCGGGCAACCGCGAGAACCCGCAGTCCTTCGTCGGCCAGCTGCTCCACCACGTCGTTGATATCGGCCGGGACGCTGTCGCAGGCGGCGAGCACCACCTCGGGTGCTCCCTTGATGGTCAATTCGGTACCGAACACCGATGCCGCGAAGGGCCGACCGGAGCGGAACGGCAGATGGGCGTCGGCGGCCCCCGGCGCGACGGCGCCGGACACCGGTGCCGCCGCCGCCACGATCGCGGCGTCGGTGGCGTCGACGTGGCTCTGCCCCTTGGCCGACGGGGTTGCGCGCACCGCGCACCGCAGCACCTCGTCACGGGAATGATCGGCTGCCGTGCGCACCTCAGTGACCCGCAACCGGTTCTCGCTTAGGGTCCCGGTCTTGTCGAAGCACACCACGTCGACGCGGCCCAGGGCCTCCACGGAGCGGGGGACCCGCACCAGCACTCCGGATTTGGTGAGGCGCTGGGCTGAGGCGTGCTGAGCCAGCGTCGCCACCACCGGCAGGCCCTCGGGGACAGCGGCGACGGCCACCGACACTCCGTTGGCCACCGCCTGCTGCAGCCGGGTGGCCCGCAACACCCCGAGCACGCTGACCAGACCGCCGGCCATCAGACTCAGCGGCCAGGTCCGGCTGGTGATCTGTCCGAGCTGATGGGTCAGGCCGATATCCCCATGCCGGCTGGTGACAAGGTCGGCGGCGCGCCGCACCTCAGTGTCGGGACCCACCGCGGTCACCAACGCCAGACCGGTCCCGGAGGCCACGGTGGTGCCCGCGAACAGCATGCAGCGCCGCTCGGCCAGCTCGGCGCCCGGAGTGGCGTCGATCTGCTTGGTCACCGGCAACGACTCACCGGTCAGTGAGGCCTCGTCGACCTCCAACTTCTCCAGTTCGATCACACGGGCGTCGGCGGGCACCACATCGTCGGGACCCACCTCGATCAGATCGCCACGCTGCAGCTGTTCGGGGAGCACCTGAACCCGGTCGCGGGTGCCATCGGGCCGGATCGTCACCTTCCAGGCGGGCGGGATCTGCTCGGCCAGTAGCCGATCCAGCCGCAGCTCGGCGCTCAACCGTTGACCGGCCGCCAGGACGGCGTTGCTGACCAGGACAGAGCCCACCATGAGCGCGTCGATTGGTGCGCCCAGCAGCGCGGTGGCAGTGGCACCCAGCCCGAGCACGGGCGTCAGCGGGTCGGACAGTTCGTCACGCACCGCGTCGAGGAACTGCCAGACCACGTGCCGGGTGGCGGTGCCGGCGTCCGGTGCGAAGTCGGGCTGCGACGGCGAGGCCAAGGCGTCACGCACCTGTTCGACCGACATCGCATGCCATTCGTCGACGGGGACCGGTCGGGGCAGCGGCGCCGTGATCACTTGACGGGCCGACCAGTAGCCGGACACCAGACCCACAGCCGCGCCCAGCGCGACCGGTTCGGGACCGCGTCCTCGCACCGTGGGAATGAGCAGCATCGAACCCAATGCTGAAGCGCCGGTGGATAATGCGATACCAAGGCGGGTGGCCGACTGGGCTGCGGGCAGGGCATGCAGTACTCGCCATACCCCGGACAGGTCATCGACGATCAGATCCGCCACCGGCTCGCTAGCGTCGGGCAGGATGCCGACCCCGAGGTCGGCCGCCGACAGCGCCTGGGCGGCCGTCGAGGAGATCACCGCGACGGTGTGGCCTCTTTGTTGGTAGTCACGCACCGCGTCGAGCAGCGCGTCGTCGATCGAATCGCCTGTCATTGGAGCGATTTCGTCGAATGCGGGCCGCAGTACTCCTAGGCCGGTGGAGTCGTCCACGGTGACTGTTTGCACCTGGGCGCGCTGTGTCTCAGCGAGCGTAGCGGCCGCCAGCGGATGCGGCGCCGGAGCAAACAGCGCCTCGGTGCCGGGGCGGCCGGTGACGGGATGCCAACCTGGCCGCAGGTCGCCTTCCGCAAGCATCGCCCGGGCGCTCTCCCAGGCGGTCAGATCCTTCTCGTCGGCGCCGCGAAGTCGCGTCAAGCGCAACGATTCGGTCCGCAGCACCCGCGGATCGAGGATCACCACGTCGATGCGGTCCAGTCGACGCAGGCTGTCAGGGTCGATCTGCAGTGCCTCGTCCCGGTTGGCCAGCCCGCGGCCCAACGTGGCTGCGAACGACTCGTGAGTGGCTCGGGCAGCTTTGGGCACCGCGACCAATGCGGCATTACCGGCCAGTTCGGGGTCGCGACTGGTCGCGGCGACGACGGCTGCGCCGATCGCCTGAATCCAGGTCCCGCGTTGTAGGTGTTGGTCGACCGGGCTCTCCGGGGATTCCGCCGTGCGCCGGGCCGATGAGGCGACCGGGCGGGCCAGCTCCGGCTCTCGCCGCGCCCAGGCCCGGGTGTCCGCGCGCGCTTCGGCGGCCCTGATGGTGTTGATCGCCAGGTCCACCGCCAGCATCGACGGCGCCGCACCGAGTGCGTTGACCGCGGTGGTCGCCATCCCCAACGCAGTGGCGGTGGCGCGCTTGCCGATTCGTTCCTCCAGCAGGCGGCGCAGTTGCGGCTGGTGGTCCAGGGTGATTACAGCGCCCTGGAGACTGGAGGGCAACCGGCGAAACCGCAGAACGCGACTGGCAACTGCGAGACCCAGGCCGACGGCGTTGATGCCGGCCATCGCGGCGCTGCTGACCGCTATCAAACCGTCGCCGGGTTCGGGGGCCGCGCGAAGGTGTCGCTGTGGGCGATCAGCCTCCGCCGGTGGGCCGGCAACCACGTCATAGCCGGGTTCGGCATCGTCGATCAGGGCGGGTATCGAGGGGGGCATCGGTCTCCTTCGCTCGGCGACCGAAGCCTCAGAGACAGCCTGCGGAACCTTCGGTCGACATGGTGAATCGTCCGAAGGTCTCGCTCGCGAAAGTCCTGGGTCCGCTGAATGACCGGGCGAGGCGACTCGCCGTATTGACGACCATTCACATCCGCCACCGGTGTGGCGGGTAGGAACTACTCCCCTTCACGCTCGAAGGTAGGACCGGTAGGCAGCGTCCAGCTGAACACCGGCGAGACCCTACTTGAAATGCCGGTGAATGCTCTGCGTTGCAGACGGTTTCGGGCCGGGTTCAGGCCCGCGGCGACCAATAGGCGAGCATCTCTGCGAAGGTGTCGAATGCCGGTTTCGAAATACCGTAGGGAGCCTCGAAGTGCAGGCTCAACGGGAAGCCCAACTCGGCCACGCCGTCGATGACCCGCTTGTACAGATCGAGCAACTGGCGGCGTTTGACGTCGGGTTCGCCCGCGGCCAGTGTCCGCACGAAGGCCTGCTCGGCGGCGACGGCTTCGTTGCCCGGGTCCTGGATCAGCCAATCGACCAGTCCGACCTTGGACTCCATCTTCGGCACGAAGCCGAACGACAACAGGACCTCGGGCCGGTGGTCGCTGACTTCGGAGAAGTCGCGGAGGAATCCGACCATCGCATCGGAGTAGAGCAGCTGCGTCATTCCGAAGGTGGCGCCCCGGTCGCATTTGAAGTCGAAGCGTTCGCGCTCGCCGTCCCGGGTCGGGATGAGGATGACGCCCCGGTTATCGACCAGGTCGTCGAACTTCGACAGCGCGTCGGTGGGTGCGACGCCGCCGCCCTCACCGTCGTTCAGCGTGCGGGGGACACCTACGAAGATGATTCCGTCGAACCCGGACTGACGCAGGCCGGTAAGGCGCGTCCGCAGCGCCGCCTCGTCGAGGAATGCGGTTACCTGCGTGCACAGTCCGCGGACGCCGGGCAGTTCGGGGTGGATGATCGACCAGAAGTCGGATACGTCGAGTTTGGGTTTCATCTCGACCGGCCGATCGTCATCCTCGGGGATCAATCCGGGGATCATGACGTGACCGATCCGGCCTGCGATACCCGCTTGTTCGGATAGCTGTAGAACCTTGTATGCCTCTTCGCGGGCGTGCTCAGGCCCGCGATCGGTGTTGGGCGGCACCAATTCCAGTGCGATGGTGTTCAACGGCACCAGGGGACTCCGATCTCATGGAATGGACATGTTGCGCCCCAGAGATCGCTCTGGGGCGCAACATGTCAGACGGTCACAGGCCGGTGCGGGCTTCCTTAGCCGCCGCGACGAGGTTGGCCAGCGAAGCCGTCACCTCGTCGGTTTTGCGGGTCTTCAGGCCGCAGTCCGGGTTGACCCAGAGACGTTGCGCCGGAACGGCATCCAGTGCCTCGCGGAGCGAAGCGGCCATCTCGTCAGTGGACGGCACCCGCGGCGAGTGGATGTCGTAGACACCCGGGCCCACCCCGTTGGAGAAGCCGATCGCGTTGAGGTCGTCGAGCACCTCCATGTGCGAGCGGGCCGCCTCGATCGACGTGACGTCGGCATCCAGATCGGCGATCGCACCGATCACCTCACCGAACTCCGAGTAGCACAGGTGGGTGTGGATCTGCGTCGCGTTCGAGACACCCGAGGTGGACATCCGGAACGATCCGACCGCCCAGTCCAGGTAGGCCGCCTTGTCGGCGTCGCGCACCGGCAACAGCTCACGCAGGGCGGGCTCGTCGACCTGAATCACCGCGATGCCGGCGGATTCCAGATCCACCGTCTCCTCGCGGATCGCCAGCGCCACCTGGTAGGCGGTGTCGGCCAGCGGCTGGTCGTCACGGACGAACGACCAGGCCAGGATGGTGACCGGACCGGTGAGCATGCCCTTGACCGGCTTGTCGGTCAGCGACTGGGCGTAAGTGGCCCAGTCCACCGTCATCGGCTTGGGCCGCGTGACGTCGCCGAACAGCACCGGAGGGCGCACGCAGCGGCTGCCGTAGGACTGCACCCAGCCGTTGCTGGTGGCGAAGAAGCCGTCCAGCTGCTCGGCGAAGTACTGCACCATGTCGTTGCGCTCCGGTTCGCCGTGCACCAGCACATCGAGGCCGAGTTCTTCCTGCAGCTTGATGACCGCGGCGACCTCGGCCTTCATCCGGTTGGTGTACTCCGCGTCGTCGATCTCTCCGGCCACCAGCGCGGCACGGGCCTTGCGGATCTCCACGGTCTGCGGGAAGGAGCCGATCGTGGTGGTGGGCAGCGGCGGCAGGTGCAGACGCTCGTCCTGAGCGGCGCGACGCTCCTCGGCCGAACCGCGCTGGATGCCCGCTTCCTTGATCTTGGAGATCTGGGAGCGCAGCGCCGCGTTGTTCAGTCGCGGGTCGGACTTGCGGGAGGCGACCGCGGCGTTGGACGCGGCGATCTCCGCGGCGACCGCGTCCCGGCCCTCGCGCAGGGCGCGAGCCAGGGCGGCCACCTCGGTCACCTTCTCGGCGCCGAACGCCAGCCAGCTGCGCAGCGCGTCGTCCAGGCCGGTCTCGGGTTCCAGCGAGTAGGGCACGTGCAACGTCGAGCACGACGTCGATACGGCAACAGCCTCCGCACTCCCCAGCAGCGACGCCAGTTTGGCCAGCGCCGCCTGCAGGTCGGTGCGCCAGATGTTGCGGCCGTCGACCACACCCGCAACCAGCGTCTTGGAAGCCAGCTCGGGCACCGACGCGATCTTGGTGTCCGCGCCGTAGACCAGGTCGACGCCGATCGCCTCGACCGGAGTACGGGCCAGGGCGGGCAGCCCCGCGCCCGGGTCACCGAAGTAGGTGGCCACGAAGATCGACGGCCGCTTGCTCAGCCCGCCGAGACGGTTGTAGACCTGCTCGGCCAGCGCGGGGGCGTCGGCGGAGATGTCGGTCACCAGCACCGGCTCGTCGATCTGCACCCACTGCGCGCCGGCGTCGGCCAGCTTGCCCAGCAGCTCGGCGTAGATGTCGGTCAGCTCATCGAGGCGGGCGATCGGTGCGTCCGCACCGTCGACGGCCTTGCTCAGCAGCAGGAAGGTGACCGGCCCGATGATCACCGGACGAGCCACGTTTCCGCCGAAGCCCTGCTCCTGGGCCTCGGCGAGCTCGGAGAGCACCTTGGCCGGGTTCAGCGCGAACTTCGTGTCCGGGCCGATCTCGGGAACGATGTAGTGGTAGTTGGTGTCGAACCACTTCGTCATCTCCAGCGGGGCGATGTCCTTGTTGCCCCGGGCTGCGGCGAAGTAGCGGTCCAGCTCGTCGGCGACGCCGGCCACCCGCGCGGGGAGTGCGCCCAGCAGCACCGCGGTGTCGAGCATCTGGTCGTAGTAGGAGAACGTGTTCACCGGCACCGAGTCCAGCCCGGCGGCGGCCAGCTGGGCCCAGGTGTCGCGGCGCAGGCCGGCGGCCACCGTCTTCAGTTCGTCCTGGCCGATCCGGCCGGCCCAGTAGCTTTCGGTGGCGCGCTTGAGTTCGCGGCGCGGCCCGATACGAGGTGAGCCGAGAACGGTGGCGGTAAAGGGTTGAGCGATCACGATTTGATCCTTCAATTGACGAGGGTGGGTCAACGCCAGCAGTCGCCCAGCTGATCCGGTCCCGTGCCTATATATAAAGCACTATAACCCTCAAAACCAGACGCCCATTCCGCGAGGCGTTGATCCGCCGGGCGCGGCGCGCCCAGCACAACGGGCAGGTATTCGGACTCGCAGGCGCGCACCGAGGTGCTCCTAATGGCCGTCGCTTCCCAGTCGGTGGGCGAACCCGTGACCAGTGCTTTGTGACGGCGGTCGTTCCTGCATACCGCTGCGGGACAGTCCCGGATTCTCACCGGGTTCCCTCTTGCGCTCCGCGGAAAACCGCATTGCGCTCGATGCCGACACCGCCTTACGGCAGCTACGGCAAACCAGTTGCGTAATGAAGATTACCTGGTCAATCGGCTCGAAGCGCCTCCGGGATCGGGGTCGGACCGTCGTTGAATTCGATGGTGCGGCCGATGGTCGAGTTGTCGGCCAGGCAGGCCGCGATCACCTCTGCGACGTTGCCGCGGGAGACCTGCCCCTTGCCGGTCTCGGGGCCGACGGCAATCCGGCCGGTCGCCGGCTCAAGGGTGAGCCGGCTCGGGCCCAGCACCGTCCAGTCCAGATCGGTGGCACGCAGGTGGGCGTCGGCGGCGGCTTTGGCCTGCGCGTACGGAAAGAACGGATCGTCGGCGGGAACACTGTGATCAGGACCTGCACCGAAGTAGGACACCATTACGAAGCGCCGCACACCGGCCTGCTCGGCGGCGTCGACGCTGCGGATGGCGGCATCGCGATCGACGGCGTAGGTGCGTGCCGGGTTGCCGCCGCCGGCTCCGGCGGAGAACACCACCGCGTCGTGGCCGGCCACCAGCCGAGCCAGGCCACCCGTATCGAGTTGCTCGATGTCGGCCACCACCGGGACCGCACCGGTGACCGCGACCTCCTCGGCGTGGTCGGGATTGCGGAACACCGAACTGACCTGGTGGCCGCTATGGGCGAGGACGGGGGCGAGCAGCAGGGCAATCTTGCCGTGGCCGCCGATGATCACGATGCGTGCCATGGATTCGACGGTACGCGGGAGCGTGGAGTGACCCCCGCTGACGCCGGCCGAGCGCGCCAGTCGACAATCGAGGCAACAAGACCCCGAACGAA
This sequence comes from Mycobacterium sp. SMC-15, assembly GCF_045310925.1. Classification (NCBI taxonomy): domain Bacteria; kingdom Bacillati; phylum Actinomycetota; class Actinomycetes; order Mycobacteriales; family Mycobacteriaceae; genus Mycobacterium; species Mycobacterium sp. SMC-15. The sequence goes on from NZ_JBJIAJ010000009.1 coordinate 147,086, forward strand.
CTAAGGAGCACCCAATGGCTGAAGCCGTCATCGTCGAAGCGGTGCGCGCGCCTGTCGGCAAGCGCAACGGCGGACTGTCCGGGGTACACCCGGCCGAGCTGTCCGCCCAGGTGCTCAACGGGCTGGTCAACCGGGCCGGCGTGGACCCGGCCCTGGTCGACGACGTGATCTGGGGTTGTGTCATGCAGGCCGGTGAGCAGGCCCTGGACATCGGCCGCACGGCGGTGCTGAGTGCGGGATGGCCGGAGAGCGTGCCCGCGGTGACGGTGGACCGCCAGTGTGGATCCAGCCAGCAGTCGGTGCACTTCGCCGCCGCCGGTGTGGTCGCCGGACACTACGACGTCGTGGTCGCCGGTGGTGTGGAGTCGATGTCGCGTACGCCGATGGGTTCCTCGCTGGCCAACGGCGGCCGGCCGTACGGGGATTCCTTCAAGGCGCGCTACAGCCAGACCCCCAACCAGGGCATCGGTGCGGAGATGATGGCCACCCAGTGGGGACTGAGCCGTACCGCGCTCGACGAGTTCGCACTGGCCTCGCACGAAAAGGCCGGCAACGCACAGGATGCCGGCGCCTTCAAGGACGAGATCGTCTCGATCACGGACTCCGAGGGCAACGTGGTCAGCGAAGACGAGGGCATCCGCCGCGGCACCACGCTGGAGAAGATGGCCCAGCTCAAGCCCGCGTTCAAGGAGGACGGCGTGATTCACGCCGGCAACTCCAGCCAGATCTCCGACGGCTCGGCAGCGCTGCTGTTCATGTCGGCGGCCAAGGCCCGCGAACTGGGCCTGACCCCGCTGGCGCGGGTGCACACCGCGACGCTGGCCGGATCTGACCCGGTGATGATGCTGTCCGGTCCGATCCCGGCAACCCAGAAGGCGCTGCAGCGCTCGGGCCTGAGTGTCGACGACATCGGGGTGTTCGAGGTCAACGAGGCTTTCGCCCCGGTTCCCATGGCCTGGCTCGCCGAAATCGGTGCCGACCCGAAGCGGCTCAACCCCAACGGCGGGGCGATCGCGCTGGGTCACCCGCTCGGTGGTTCCGGCGCCCGGATCATGACCACCATGCTTTACCACATGCGCGCCAACGGAATTCGCTACGGACTGCAGACCATGTGCGAAGGCGGCGGCCAGGCCAACGCCACCATCCTGGAGCTGCTGTGAGTGACGCGGCCGTTCTGGTAGAACGGCGCGGAAATGTCCTGCTGATCACGATCAACCGGCCCGACGCGCGCAACGCGATCAATGGGGCCGTCAGTGCCGGCATCGGCGACGCCTTGGCGCAGGCTCAAGACGACGACGAGGTCCGCGCGGTAGTGCTCACCGGCGCCGGCGACAAGTCGTTCAGTGCCGGAGCCGACCTCAAGGCGATCGCCAGCCGGGAGAACATCTACCACCCCGAGCACCCGGAGTGGGGCTTCGCCGGCTTCGTGCAGCACTTCATCGATAAGCCCGTCATCGCGGCGGTCAACGGCACCGCGCTGGGCGGCGGCACCGAGATCGCGCTGGCCAGCGACCTGGTGATCGCCGAGCAGCGTGCCCAATTCGGCCTGCCCGAGGTCAAGCGCGGCCTGATCGCCGGTGCCGGCGGGGTGTTCCGCATCATCGATCAGCTGCCCCGCAAGGTTGCCCTGGAGTTGCTCTACACCGGGGAGCCCATCTCGGCGGCCGACGCGGCCCGCTGGGGACTGGTCAACCGAGTGGTCGAAGACGGCGGCGCGCTGGAGGCAGCCCTGGAGCTGGCCGAACGGATCACCGGTAACGCGCCGCTGTCGGTGCGCGCCAGCAAGCGGATCGCCTACGGCGTCGACGACGGGGCCATCCCCGGCGAAGTGGACGGGTGGGCTCGCACCGGCCGGGAGTTCTCCGCCCTGCTGCGGTCCGAGGACGCCAAGGAGGGACCCCGGGCGTTCGCCGAGAAGCGCGCACCGGTGTGGAAGGCGCGTTGAGCGGCGTGCCGGAGCCGCTTCTGATCTCCATCCGCGGGCGCGCCCCGCAGCTACACCCGGAGGCCTGGGTGGCACCCAACGCCAGCCTGATCGGCCAGGTCAGCCTGGCCGCTCGGGCCAGCGTCTGGTACTCGGCGACGCTGCGCGCCGAGGTCGAGCCGATCGAGATCGGCATCGACACCAACATCCAGGACGGCGTGACCGTCCACGTCGACAAGGAGTTCCCCTGTCGAGTGGGGGCACACGTCAGCGTCGGGCACAACGCGGTGCTGCACGGTTGCACCATTGAGGACGACTGCCTGATCGGCATGGGAGCGATCGTCCTCAATGGTGCCGTCGTGGGGGAGGGCTCGCTGGTCGCGGCGGGTGCCGTCATCCCGCAGGGGATGGTGGTGCCGCCCCGATCGCTGGTGTCGGGGGTGCCGGGCCGGGTACGACGAGACCTGAGCGAGGCCGAGGTCCGCAACAATCGGTACAACGCCGCGGCGTACCGGCGACTGATCGAAGTCCATCGAGCGAACTAACGCATTTGGGCCACCGGCCGCCGTTCGGCCGCTACGTTTTAGGGACGTTGCTCAACCCGCCGCTGAGGGGACGTCCTCCTATGACCCAGATCAGTCCAACCCGCCCCGGCCTGCTGCGTGAGATCACCGACATCATGACCAGGGTCGCCCTGCCCTATCACGAGCCACGGGCCGTGGTGCAGCGGCGGCGTGCCGTCGTCGGAGTGGTCGTGGTGATCGGCGCCGCGGTACTGGCCGCCATGCACAGCAAGCTTCCAGGCGATGCGGCGTTCTACTGGCTGTCGCTGGTCTTGGCCGTGGTGTGGACGGTGGGGGCGGTGGCGGCCGGACCGCTGCACCTGGGTGTGTTGCGGTTCCGCGGACGTAACGAGCGGCCGGTGTTCACCGGCACCGGCGTCGGCCTGGTGCTCGGCGGGGTGTTCCTGCTGGGCGGGCTTGCGGTACAGGACATTCCGCCGTTGGCCGATCAGGTGGTCGCAATCTTGGCCTACACCACCGAAGTCTCCTGGCGGCTGGTGGTGCTGATCGCCCTCGTCAACGCGATCGCCGAGGAGCTGTTCTTCCGTGGTGCACTGTTCAGTGCGTTCGGCCGCCGCTCCCCGCTGGTGTTCTCCACCCTGCTCTACGTCGCGGCGATGATGGCCGCGGGCAACCTCATGGTGGGGGGCGCCGCGCTGGTGCTCGGTACCGTCTGCGCTCTCGAACGGCGCGCTACCGGTGGAGTGCTGGCCCCGGTGCTGACCCACTTGGTGTGGGGGCTGGTGATGGTGCTGGCGCTGCCCCCGATCTTCGGGATGTAGCGGCTCCAAACTTTGCGCGAGCGTGCGTGTTTGCACGGCGACACGCCCTTGAGCGTGGCATTCTGCGCACGCTCGTCGCCGCTTAGGAGTCGGTGAAATTGGGGGAGCGCCGCTCCTGAAACGCGCGGGCGCCTTCGCGGAAGTCGTGGGCGTTCAACAGGATTGACTGCCCGACGTATTCGCGGTCCAGGGTCGCATCCAGCTCGGTCAAGGTCGCGGTGTTGATGGCGTGTTTGGTCTTGGCGAACGCCGCGGCGGGCCCGGCGAGCAAGCCGGCCAGGAGCTTGTCTACCTCGGCGTCGAACTCCTCGGCCGGGTACACCGCGCTGATCAGTCCCCATTCCAGGGCGTCGGCGGCCGACAGTCGTTCGGCCAGCAGTGCCAGCCGCATGGCGCGGGTCCGGCCCACGGCCGCAGCAACCAACGCGGACGCACCGCCGTCGGGCATCAGTCCAATCTTGGTGAACGCCAACAGGAAAAAGGCCTTGTCCGAGGCCACGATCAGGTCGCAGGCCAGTGCCAGGGACACGCCGATACCGGCCGCCGGACCCTGCACAACGGCCACCACCGGCCGCGGCAACGCGACGATCGCCCGGATCGCGCGATTGGCCTCGACGATGATCTCGGTCGGCACTCCTTCGGCCGCGTCGTCGGCACTGATCCCGGCACCGGAGCAGAAGCCGCGCCCCGCGCCGCCGAACCGGACCGCACGGACCCGCGGGTCGCGGGCGGCGGCTTCCATGGCGTCGGCGATACCGGCCAGCACACCGGTGGTCACCGAGTTGAGGCTGTCGGGGCGGTCGATGGTCACCGAGAGCACCCCGTCGGTCAGGGTGACGGACACGCCCGCCACCGGGGCCAGGGTGTCGATGCCGGAGTCGATTGCAGTCATGGCCCTCACCCTAAGATGCAGATCACACAGGCACACGACGAGGAGGCAGATATGGCGGGACCACTGGCGGGGCTGCGGGTCATCGAACTGGCCGGGATCGGGCCGGGACCGCACGCGGCGATGATCCTCGGCGACCTGGGTGCTGATGTGGTCCGCGTGGAGCGGCCGCCGAAATTCGGCGGCGGGGCCAGCAAGGACACCATGTTGCGCAACCGCCGCTCGGTGACCGCTGACCTGAAGTCGCCGGAGGGCCGCGACCTGGTGCTGCAACTGGTCGCCAAGGCCGATGTGCTGATCGAGGGTTTCCGGCCGGGCGTCACCGAGCGGCTCGGCCTGGGCCCGGAGGACTGCGCCAAGGTCAACGAGCGGCTGATCTACGGCCGGATGACCGGCTGGGGGCAGACCGGCCCGCGTGCTCAGCAGGCCGGCCACGACATCAACTACATCTCGCTGAACGGGCTGTTGCACTCCGTCGGGCGCAAGGGCGAGCGCCCCGTACCGCCGCTGAACCTGACCGGTGACTTCGGCGGTGGGTCGATGTTCCTGCTGGTCGGCATCCTGGCCGCGCTGTGGGAGCTGCAGCGTTCCGGTAAGGGGCAGGTGATCGATGCGGCGATGGTCGACGGGGCCAGTGTGCTCTCGGCGATGATGTGGAGCTTCCGCTCGCAGGGGCTGTGGAGCGACGAGCGTGGTGTCAACATGCTCGACACCGGTGCGCCCTACTACGACACCTACGAATGTGCCGACGGGAAGTATGTGTCGGTCGGCTCGATCGAGCCGCAGTTCTACGCCGAACTGCTGGCGAAGCTGGAGCTGGACCCCGCCGAGTTGCCGGCGCAGAACGATGTCAGCGGTTGGCCGGTGCTGCGGGAGAAGCTGACCGCGGCGTTCGCCGCCCACGACCGGGACCACTGGGCCAAGGTGTTCGCCACCTCCGATGCCTGCGTGGCGCCGGTGTTGGCGTTCAACGAGGTGCAGGCCGACTCGCACATCACCGAGCGTGACACCTTCTACGACGTCAACGGCTATCTGCAGCCGATGCCGGCGCCGCGGTTCTCGCGCAGCGTTCCCGACGTCCCGACCCCGCCTGCCGTTCTGGGAGCCGACAACGAGTCCATCCTGAGCGACTGGGTATAGTCCCGACCAACCAGACGGTTGGGATTGAGAGGGGCCAAGAGAGTGCAGATCAAGGACGCGGTAGCCGTTGTCACCGGCGGTGCCTCCGGGTTGGGATTGGCGACGGCAAAACGCCTGCTGGACGCCGGTGGCCAGGTCGTGGTGATCGACCTCAAGGGCGAGGACGTGGTCTCCGAGCTCGGTGACCGGGCCCGCTTCGTGGAGGCCAACGTGGCCGACCCCGAGGCGGTCGGCGCGGCTCTGGACGTCGCGGAATCTCTTGGCCCCGTGCGGATCAACGTCAACTGCGCCGGTATCGGCAACGCGATCAAGACGCTGAGCAAGGACGGCGCGTTCCCACTGGATGCCTTCACCAAGATCATCCAGGTCAACCTGATCGGCACGTTCAACGTGCTGCGGCTCTCGGCCGAGCGGATCGCCAAGACCGAGCCGATCAACGGCGAGCGTGGCGTGATCATCAACACCGCCTCGGTGGCGGCGTTCGAGGGCCAGATCGGGCAGGCCGCCTACTCGGCGTCCAAGGGCGGCGTGGTCGGTATGACGCTGCCGATCGCCCGGGATCTGTCCCGTGACCTGATCCGGGTCTGCACCATCGCGCCGGGCCTGTTCAAGACGCCGCTGCTGGGCTCGCTGCCCGAGGAGGCGCAGAAGTCGCTGGGTGCGCAGGTGCCGCACCCGTCGCGGCTCGGTGACCCCGACGAGTACGGCGCGCTGGCCGAGCACATCATCAACAACCCGATGCTCAACGGCGAGGTCATCCGCCTCGACGGTGCGATCCGGATGGCCCCCAGGTAGGAGAGACGATGGCTATTACAACGAAGTTCACCGAGACATTCGGGGTCGAGCACCCCATCGCCCAAGGCGGCATGCAGTGGGTGGGTCGTGCGGAGCTGGTGGCCGCGGTCGCCAACGCCGGGGCGCTGGGTTTCCTCACCGCGCTCACGCAGCCGACGCCGGCCGACCTGGCCAATGAGATCGCCAAGACCCGGGATCTCACCGACAAGCCGTTCGGGGTGAACCTGACCATCCTGCCGGCGATCAACCCGCCGCCCTACGACGAATACCGCCAGGTGATCGTCGACGCCGGCATCAAGATCGTCGAGACCGCCGGCTCCAACCCGGCGCCGCACCTGCCGATGTTTCACGACAACGGAATCAAGGTGCTGCACAAGTGCACCTCGGTGCGGCACGCGGTCAAGGCGCAGAGCCTGGGTGTGGACGGCATCAGCATCGATGGGTTCGAATGTGCCGGGCACCCGGGTGAGGACGACATCCCGGGTCTGGTGCTGATCCCGGCTGCCGCGGCGCAGATCGAGATCCCGATGATCGCCTCCGGCGGTTTCGCCGACGCCCGCGGCCTGGTCGCGGCGCTGGCCCTGGGCGCCGACGGCGTCAACATGGGCTCGCGGTTCATGTGCACCGTGGAGTCCTGCATCCACCAGAACGTCAAGGAAGCCATCGTGGCCGGCGACGAGCGCGGCACCGAGCTGATCTTCCGCTCGCTGCACAACACCGCTCGGGTGGCCAGCAACGCGGTGTCCCGCGAGGTCGTGGAGATCCTCAAGAACGGCGGTCAGTTCCCCGACGTCCAAGAGCTGGTGGCCGGTGTGCGCGGCCGCCGCGTCTTCGACGAAGGCGACGTCGACGCCGGGATCTGGACCGTGGGCACCGCGATGGGGCTGATCAACGACATCCCGACCTGCGACGAACTGGTGTCGCGGATGGTGTCTGAGGCCGAGGAGATCATCCTGGGCCGCCTGGGCAACATGGTCGAGGACGAGGACGAGGAGAACGTCGCCTGACGGCGGTGTTTTAGGTCGTCGGCCTGACGCTTACCAGCGCCGAACGTGCGATCAGACCGGAAAATCCGCGGATTCTCCGGTCTGGTTGCACGTTCGGCGTTTGGCGTTGAAGGACCCGGCGAGAGTGCTGACTGGCGGCCACACTCGGGGCTCGGCTAGGGCGACCGCGGGGCTCAACCTGAATACTAGAGAAATGGATTGGCTCACAGATGGCGTCCTACCCGGATGGGGGCGGCCGCCGTCGCGTCATTACGCGGCATTGAAAGGCGCCGCTGTCGCGGCGCCGATCAATCAGCTGGCCAGCGAATGCAGGCCGTCGAACTGCTCCGAGGTGTCGCCCTCGACGAGGAAATCGCCGTGGTAGAGGGCCTCGAAGTCAACCTTGATGACGTCGGCACTTGAGTCGTCGATCCACATGCCCCTGAGCTTATTGGTCACTATTAAGGAATCATTGAGTCACGTTTCGGGAAATGGTGGCAATACTACTGACCGGTAGCCTTTGCGGGGCCTGTGCTCGGGGACGTGCCGGTGACCCGCTCCGCCCAGCTAGGGTGGCTCCCATGAGCGCACCGGACACCCTGGACAACCCGCTGTTCGCCCGGATCTGGACCTTCATGTCCAGCCGCGAGACCGACTGGTTGCGGGACCGTCGCCGAGAGAACCTGGAGGGTCTGTCCGGGCGGGTGCTGGAGATCGGAGCCGGCACCGGAAGCAACTTCGGCTTCTACCCGGGCACCGTGACCGAGGTGGTGGCCGCCGAGCCCGAGTCACGGCTGCGGGATACCGCCGTATCTGTCGCGGCGGCGGCTCCGGTGCCCATCACCGTGGTGGCGAGCACCGTGGAGGCCCTGGACGCCGGGGAACCCTTCGACGCGATCGTGTGCTCGCTGGTCTTGTGTTCAGTCGACCAGCCGGAGGAAGTGCTGCGCCAGCTGTTCGCATTGCTGAAGCCCGGCGGCGAGCTGCGCTACTTCGAGCATGTCGCCAGCGCCGGGGTGCGCGGCGGACTGCAACGGCTGGCCGACGCCACCTTCTGGCCCCGACTGTTCGGCAACTGCCACACCCACCGCGAGACCGAGCAGATGATCACCGCCGCAGGCTTCGTCGTCGGCAAATCGCGGCGCGGGCACCAATTCCCGGCATGGGCCCCGGTGCCGGTGTCGGAATTCGCACTGGGCTCGGCCAACCGCCCGGCCTGATACCGAGTCAGCCCAGCAGGAACGGCAACCGCTGTGCCATTCCCGGCAGCGCCGCCGACGCAGTGGTTTGCAGAAAAACCGTGGCCCGCTCCGACAGCGGTGTCGGTTCCGGATTCACCTGGATGACGGTCTTGCCCAGCTCCAGCGCCCGCTCGGGCAGGCTGGCCGCCGGATAGACCACGCCAGATGTGCCAACCACGATCACCGCGTCGGCGGCATCGATGGCATCGACCGCTGCGTTCCACGGCTCGTCGGGTAGCTGTTCGCCGAACCACACCACGTCCGGGCGGATCAAGCCGCCGCACTCGCACTGCGGGGGCATGATTTCGAGCACGGGCTCCGCCAGCTCCGGCAGCTGCGTGTCGTGCGGTTGCTCGCAGTCCGAGCAGCGGAACGTGAACATCCGGCCGTGCAGATGGTGAACCGTCGAACTGCCGCCGCGCTCGTGCAGATTGTCGACGTTCTGGGTGATGACCTGGACGTCGGCGTGCTGTTCCCAGTCCGCAATCGCGGTATGGCCCAGGTTCGGCTCATAGCGGCGTGCCAGCTGGCAGCGCCACACATACCAGCCCCAGACCAGTTCCGGCTGCCGATTCCAGCCGTCGATACTGGACACCTCATAGGGGTCGTACTGCGACCAGAGCCCCTTCTCGTCGTCGCGGAAGGTAGGTATCCCGCTCTCCGCCGAGATCCCTGCACCGCTGAACACCACCACCCGCACGCCACCAAGATAGCGGGATACTGGCCCAATGGACTTCGCGGACCTGCTGAAAACCGACGCGCATGCCGACGTGCCGCTGTTCGATCAGATCAGGGTTGCGCTGATCGCGGCGGTCCGGGCCGGGGCACTGCCCGCGGGAACCCGGCTGCCGACGGTGCGCGAACTGGCGAGTCAGCTGGGACTGGCGGTCAACACCGTCGCGCGCGCCTACCGCGAGCTGGAGGCCGGCGGCGTCGTCGAAACGCGGGGCCGGTTCGGCACTTTCGTGGCGAGCAGTGACCCAGCAGATGCGGCCATGACGCAGGCGGCCGGCGCTTTCGCGGCCGCGGCCCGCGCGGTCGGTTTGGGCAAGGCCGATGCGCTGCGCTACCTCGACGCGGCCTTCGGCAGCGCCGACGCTACCTAGCCGAATTCCAGCAGGGTCAGTGACGGACGGACCGGGTCGAGGAAGCGCAGCCGATAGGCGCTCGAGAGCAGGGTGTTGAACAGCCAGCCGCGCCCGGCCGGCAACGGCAGATCGCGAACGGCCCGGATGCCGGGCATGGTGTTCACCAGATCGGCGGCCTCGCTCACCGACAGGTTGAACGGCATCGGCGGAGCCTTGTAGCGCAGCGAGGTCCACACCCCGCGGCGAATCAGCATCGCCATCAACGGCGGCGGTACATCGAAGAGCAGCCGCCCACCCGGGAATCGGCGGGCACACTCGGCGATCAGTGCCAGCGACTGCTCGGGCTGCAGGTACATCAGCAGGCCCTCGGCGCTGATGAACACGCCGTTGTCCGGATCGACCCGCTCCATCCAGCTGTAGTCCAAGGCGGATTGGGCACACACCGAAACCTGCGGCGACGCCGGCAGCAGCCGGGTGCGGATGTCGACGATCGGCGGGAGATCGACGGTGAGCCAGCGGAACGCGGCCTCGGGAACGCTCGCGCTCACCCGCCAGAAGCTGGTCTGCAGGCCCTCGGCCAGGGCCACCACGGTGCCCGACGGGTGCTGATCCAGAAACTGCCGGGTCTGCTCGTCGAAGGCCAAGGCGCGCAGGGCGATGTCCTGGCGCGTCGGCCCGAACTTCGCGAAATCGAAGTCGATCGAATCGGCGAGGCGGATCGCCATCGGGTCGTCGATGATCCCGTCGGAGCGGCGGGCTTCTGTCGCCCGAGCGTTCAACGTCAGCAACGCGGTTTCGGAGACCCCGGTCAGGGTGACTTTCTGTGCCTGGCTCACGCCTGCGACCTTACCGGTGCGCGCATCAGCGCAGCATTTTGTTCAGAGTGCGCAGGTTGCGGGTGGTGGTGGCGGACTTGTACCGCTTGTTGCCCATCGTCTTTCCCACCGTGCTGGTCAGGGTGTCGCCCTTGGGGATCTGCCAGTAGATCACCCCGTCACCGAGGGTGATCTTCTCCTCGGCATCGGCTGCGAGCCCAGACAGTTCGGTCAGCGCCGCGTCGTCGGCGACGAACGTGACATAGGAGTGCTGGTCGGGGACCTCGGGTTCGAAGGGATAGGCAGCCACGATGTCGCGCACCGTCTCCACGTCGTAGACCAGCACCCAGGCCTCATAGCCGAAGCGCTCCCGCAACGCCGCCTCGGCGGTGGCACGCACCTTCGCGGCATTGGCGGGCGAGTCCAGCAGCACGTTGCCGCTGGCAAGCAGGGTGCGGACCTCGGAGAATCCGGCGGCGGTCAGCGTGGCGGCGACCTCGGCCATCTTGAGGTTGACTCCGCCGACGTTCACGCCGCGCAGAAACAGTGCATACCGGGTCATGAGACGACTCCAATCGGTGGAAGAACAATGGCAATAGCCGGACGCGTCGGTAGGCTTCGATCATGGGACGCCAGGTATTCGACGACAAGTTGCTTGCCTTGATCAGCGGGAACTCACTCGGTGTCTTGGCCACCCTCAAACGCGACGGGCGCCCGCAGCTGTCGAACGTGCAGTACTACTTCGATCCGCGGTCTCTGGTGGTGCAGGTCTCGGTCACCGAACCGCGAGCCAAGACCCGCAACCTGCGCCGTGATCCCAGGGCGTCGCTGCTGGTCGATTCCGACGACGGCTGGTCCTATGCCGTCGCCGAGGGGGATGCCCAGTTGACGCCGCCGGCCGCCGCGCCCGATGACGACACCGTCGAGGCGTTGATTACGTTGTACCGCAACATCGCCGGGGAACACCCGGACTGGGACGAGTACCGCCAGGCCATGGTGACCGACCGTCGCGTGCTGCTGACGCTGCCCATCCATCACCTTTACGGCATGCCGCCGGGCGTGCGCTGAGCATCTGCCACCGGTAGGCCATGCGCTGGGCTAGGCTCCGGGGTATGCCCGAATCAGATTCCGCCGCAGACGAGAACAAGCGCAAGTTCCGGGAGGCGCTGGAGCGTAAGAAGGCGAAGTCGGCGGGCGGCTCCGACCACAAGGACGGCGGCGCCAAGCAGTCACGGTCGCACGGGCCGCTGGAGAGCCGCCGGGAATTCCGCCGCAAGAGCGGGTAGCTACTGCACCGGGCAGGCGTACTTGCGTGCCACGTCCATCACCCGCTGGTTCGCGCCGGGCCCGACGACCCCCTGTGCAGCGAGTTCCAACCCGATATAGCCCGGAAGTCCGCCTTCGCATGCCTGGTGGGCCAGGCGCCAGGCGGTGTCCGGATTCAGGTTGAACCCGTTGCGTTCCAGGCCCTCCATGTAGGTGTCGAATTCCGGGGTGCCCTGGTCCGGTATTGCGCCGGCCGTGGCGGCCAAGGCAAGCGCGGAAACCGCCGCTGCAATCAGCGCTGCCGCTACACGTCTCATGGTCCTTCTCCTGGAGATGCGTCCGCTCGTGGTGTCGTTACACGGTTGCACACTCCACCGACACAGACCTGCGGAACTCTTTAGTTGGCCGGGGTAGAGCGCTGCGGGGTGGTCGCGGGTGGTTCTAGACTGGCCGGGTGCCGAAGCTGCAGCTGGTCGGGGACCCTCCTGTCGACGCGTTGCTGAGCGCAGATCCGTTCGCGCTGCTGGTCGGAATGCTGCTCGATCAGCAGATCCCGATGGAGGTCGCGTTCGCCGGACCGAAGAAGATCGCCGACCGGATGGGTGGGCTGGATCCGCACGACATCGCCGAGCGTGATCCGGACGAGTTCGCAGCGTTGTTCGCTGAAACGCCTGCGGTGCACCGGTTTCCGGGTTCGATGGCGGGTCGTGTTCAAGCCCTGGCCAAAGCTGTGTTGGATCAGTACGGCGGCGACACGACCGCATTGTGGACGGTCGGTGATCCCGATGGCGCCGAGGTGCTCAAGCGCCTCAAGGCACTGCCCGGCTACGGCGAGCAGAAGGCCCGGATCTTTCTGGCCCTGCTCGGCAAGCAATACGGCGTGACCCCGTCGGGATGGCGGGAGGCTGCCGGGGCATACGGTGAGCCCGGAACACACCTGTCGATCGCCGACGTCGTGGATGCGTCGTCGCTGCAGCAGGTGCGATCCACCAAGAAGGCCCAGAAATTGGCTGCGAAGCAGGCCCGAGAGAGTAAGGGAAAGGCGACGAAGTGAAAACTCACCTGAACTGTCCGTGTGGCGAGGCGATGACGGGCAAAGACGAGGACGAACTCGTCGTAGTGGTGCAAAAGCACCTCGCCGATGTGCACCCCGGTATGGAGTACGACCGGGACGCCATCTTGTTCATGGCCTACTGACGCGGCCGGCGGGTCCTGCGGCGCAGGACCACCACGACGCCGGTGATCACCACGATCACCGGTAGCCAGGGCAGTAGGAAACCCGCGATCGAGATCAGGCCGTGGGTGAACGACAGCAGGGCGTGCCAGCCGTGGCGAACCGACGTGAGGAATCCGGGGGCGGACGACTCGAACTCGGAGGCCAGCGAAACGGTGAGCGTCGCGTAGCTGATCTGGTCGCCGAGCTGGGTGCGCTGCGCGCGCAGGCTGTCGAGGTCGGCCTGCCGCGACGCCAGCTCCTTCTCGGCCTGCAGCAGATCGGCCGTGGTGGAGGCCGACTTCATCAGCGCGGTCAACCGGTCCACCGACGCCTGCAACGCGGCGACCCGCGCATCGAGGTCGACACGCTGGCCGGTGACGTCGTCGTGCCGCAACGCGATCGACGAGACGTCGCCCAGTTGCTTTGCGTCGTCGAGGAATTCATCGACCTTGGGGGAGGGGATGCGCACCGTCAGCTCGGCGGTGTGGGAACGTCCCGCTGCCGTGCTTTCGGTGCGGTCATCGACGCGGCCACCCAGTTCGGTGGTCAGGTCGGTGAGCCGTTCCACCGATGCGCCGACGTCGGTCACCGCGATATTGAGGCTGCCGGTGGTCACGACATCGCGTTGCAGCTGCTGAGTCGGCGGGCTCATCGGCGCCGGCGCGGAAACCGCGTCCGCGGATGGCGACCGTTCCGGCGACGGCCGTTCGCCGGCGCAACCGCTGATCGCCAGGAGCAACATCGCAGCCAGGCCGATCAACAACGTCCAAGGTGCCGACGTGCGGGGGACGGTCATGGCCGTCAGGGCACCACTGTCGAGCCGATGGTGGGCAGGAAGTTGCACTGGTGGTCCTTGGTGCTGACCTGACCGAAGATCGTCGACATGATGCTGCCCGAACCGGTGTCGACGATCGCCGTCAGCGTCGTCGGCCCTTCGGGGTTGATGTCGGTGCGCGGCTGCAGGGTGGCGCTACCGGACTTGCCGGTGGTCAGGTTCACCCACGTGACGTTCAGCGGCAGCTTCTGCGTCTCGGCCGGGCCGGGGGTTCCCATGGCGGTGAACACGTAGGCGGTCTGGCCGGGCTTGGGGCCGGGGGTCGGAATCGTGGCCGGGCCGGCCACCGACAGCGCAGTGGCGATGACGTTGCCGCCGTCGGCCTGGCAGTTCTGGCCGATGGACGGGTACATGAAGTCCTGGGTCGGTGGGGCGTCCGGGCCGAAGCCGGGGGTGGCCGCCGTCGCCGCGTCGGGTGCCGCGACGGTCGAGGCGGCTTCGGGAGCTGCCGGGGCCGCCTCGGGGAGGGCTTCGGCGGGCGCGGGCAGGGCTTCGGGTGCGTTGATGGCGGCCTGCGGGAGCGGGCCCACCGACTTGGCCGGGTCGATGCCGCTGGGCAGGTGGGCCACCAGCCCGGGTTCCGAGCCGGCCGTCGGTACGTGATTGCTCGGCAGTGCCTCCGGCGGCGCCTGCACGAACTGCGCCACCGAGTCGGCCACCTGCCGCGAGCTTGCGGGCGTGTTGGAGTTTCCGGTGAATGCGGCGGCCGCGGCCATCAGCAGCGAGGTCGCGCCGGCGGGGTCGGCGGCGGCCTGCTGGATCACCGGGCTCAACTGCTCGATGGCGGGCAGCCCGGGAAATCCCGCGGTGGGCAGCGGCAGTGCCGGCATGGCCGGGTCTGCTGTGGCCACCCCGCCGACGGCGCCGAGGACCAGCACGGCCGATGATCCGGCTGCGACGGCAGCTTTGGCGGCGGTGGCGCGTGTGGTGGTGATCAGCGTCTGGAGGCGCGACATGACTTCCCCAATCGTCGGCGATGGCTTCCTGAAAACTGAAGCTAGCCTGTTGCTGGTGAGGCTCAAGTGACACGTGTGTCATTTATGGAACCGTTACGGACCCGAACCGCGACGGTGATCTGGCGGCCGTTCGCTAGAGTCGTGCCGGTAGACACCACCTTGAACACCGGGGCCACCTTGCCTGCGCGTTCCCTGACGACTCGCCTGACTGCGTGGGCCCCGTGGCTGCTGGTGCTCAGCATCGCGGCGCGACTCGCCTGGACCTACCTGACCCCGCACGGCGCCAACTTCGTCGACCTGCACGTCTACATCAGTGGCGCGGCGGCGCTGGCCCAGCCCGGCGCGCTGTATGACTACGTCTACGCCGACCAAACCCCGGACTTCCCGCTGCCGTTCACCTACCCGCCGTTCGCCGCGGTGGTGTTCTACCCGCTGCATTTCCTGCCGTTCGGTCTGGTTGCGCTCGGATGGCAGATCGGCACGATGGCCGCCCTGTATGGCGTGGTGCGGTTGTGCCAGCGCCTCCTCGGCGGAGCCTTGCCGAACCGCTCGGCTGATGCGGCGGTCCCAGCTTCGCCTCTCCTTCGTCGAGCCTCGCTGAACCGCCGGGTCGCGATGTTGTGGACGGCCGCGGGGATCTGGTCCGAACCGTTGCGCAGCACCTTCGACTACGGCCAGATCAATGTGATCCTGGTGCTGGCGGTGCTCTACGCGGTCTACAGCCGGCGGTGGTGGGTGTCGGGGCTGTTGGTCGGGCTGGCCGCCGGGGTGAAGCTGACCCCGGCGATCGCCGGGGTCTATCTGGCCGCGGCACGGCGCTGGGCCGCAGCGGTGTTCTCGGCCGTCGTCTTCGCCGGCACCATTGCGGTGTCGGTTTGGGCCACCGGCGATCAGGCTCGGCGCTACTTCACCGAGCTTCTCGGTGACGCTCACCGGGTAGGGCCGATCGGAACCTCGTTCAACCAGTCCTGGCGGGGCGGGATCTCTCGCATCCTCGGACACGACGCCGGTTACAGCCCGCCGGTGCTGATCGCGATCGGCGTCACCGCGGTGCTGGCCGTACTGGCCTGGCGGGCGCTGAACAGTACTCCCGCCCGCCCCGACCCCCTGGGGTCGTTACTGGTGGTCGAGCTCTTCGGGCTGCTGGCCTCGCCGATCTCCTGGACCCATCACTGGGTGTGGCTGCTGCCGCTGATGATCTGGCTGTTCTACGGACCGTGCGCGGATCGCCCGGGCGCCCGAATCCTGGGCTGGATGTGGCTGACGCTCACCCTTATCGGGGTGCCGTGGTTGCTGAGCTTCTTCCAGCCGACGATCTGGCAGGACGGCAGGCCCTGGTACCTGGCGTGGGCCGGCCTGGTCTACATCGTCGGCGCCGTGGTCACCTTGGGCTGGATGGCGACCACGCGGGTCACGCCGCGAGAAGCTGGTTGATCTCACCGGCCATCGCCACGTCCTTGTCGGTGATCCCGCCTTCGGAGTGCGTCACCAGCACGAAAGTCACGGTGCGCCAGCGAATATCGATATCCGGGTGGTGATCGGCCGCTTCGGCACGTTCGGCGACTCGACGCACGGCATCGATCCCGGCCAGAAACGAGCCGAACTTGACCGAGCGCCGCAGCGCTCCCTCGGCGTGCTCCCAGCCATCGAGGTCGGGCAGCGCCGCGTTTACCTGGTCGTCAGTCAACAAAGCCATACCCGACGGTAGGACGGTATAGCCTCACACGCCATGTCACCCCAGATCGTCGTCGCCGGAGCCGTCATCGCCGAATCGGCGGCCGGGCGAACGGTGCTGATCGCGCAGCGGCTCCGCCCGCCGGAGCTGGCCGGTCGCTGGGAACTGCCCGGCGGCAAGGTCAAGCCCGGGGAGAGCGAACTAGCAGCCCTGGCCCGCGAACTCGGCGAAGAGTTGGGCCTGGACGCCGGGGCGATCACGGTGGGGGAGCGCCTCGGTGCCGATGTGGTGCTGAACCCGGACATGACCCTGCGCGCCTACCTGGTCAGCCTGACCGGCGGCGAACCTCATCCCCATGACCATCAGGCACTCCGCTGGGTGACGGCTGTGCAACTGGCCGACGTTGACTGGGTACCTGCTGATCGAGCTTGGCTGCCGGAGCTGGCTCAGGCACTCTGGTGAAAAGGCTCTGTTAAATCTTCCCGACGGATTGGGTCGTTGGGCGATATATCCCGCTACGCTGGTGTTTCGGGCCTGATAGGGCGTGCGGCGGTGGCTCCGGCCTACGTGAAGTCCGTCGGAGCGCGCCGACCCGCCGAAGGAGAATCGGAAATGACACGCGCAGCGCGACCGCCCACCACCGGGTTCCTACGGCGGTCCCGGCTTCCCCTCGCCTCCGCCGGCCCGGGGGCCGACTCCGGCGAGCCTCGCCGAACCACCGGGGTCGGTGGTCCCCTCGAAGAACTACTGGAACGCAGCGGCCGGTTCTTCACCCGGGGACAGGTCTCCCCGGACCTGCGCACCGTCACCCACCGGGGCGGGCGCGAGGCCGACATCTTCTACCGGGACCGCTGGAGCCACGACAAGGTGGTCCGGTCCACGCACGGGGTGAACTGCACCGGGTCGTGTTCCTGGAAGATCTTCGTCAAGGACGGCATCATCACCTGGGAGAACCAGGCCACCGACTATCCCTCGGTGGGCCCGGACCGTCCCGAGTACGAGCCGCGAGGCTGCCCGCGCGGCGCCTCGTTCTCCTGGTACTCCTACTCGCCGACTCGGGTGCGTTACCCCTACGCGCGCGGGGTACTGGTCGAGATGTTCCGGGAGGCCAAGGCGCGCCTGGGCGACCCGGTGCTGGCCTGGGCGGACATCCAGGCCGACCCCGAACGTCGCCGGCGCTACCAGCAGGCCCGCGGCATGGGCGGGCTGGTTCGGGTGACCTGGGCCGAAGCCACCGAGATGATCGCCGCCGCCCACGTGCACACCATCAAGACCTACGGCCCGGACCGGGTCGCGGGGTTCTCCCCGATTCCGGCGATGTCGATGGTGTCGTTCGCCGCAGGCTCCCGATTCATCCAGATGCTCGGCGGGGTGATGACGTCGTTCTACGACTGGTACGCCGACCTGCCGGTCGCCTCGCCCCAGGTGTTCGGCGACCAGACCGACGTCCCGGAATCCGGGGACTGGTGGGACGCCGCCTATCTGATGATGTGGGGCTCCAACGTCCCGATCACCCGCACGCCCGACGCGCACTGGATGGCCGAGGTGCGATACCGCGGCACCAAGGTGGTCACCGTCAGCCCGGACTACGCCGACAACACCAAGTTCGCCGACGAGTGGATGCCGTGTGCGGCCGGCACCGACGGCGCATTGGCAATGGCGATGGGCCACGTCATCCTCACCGAGTGCTACGTCAAGCAGGAGGTGCCGTTCTTCACCGACTACGTGCGCCGCTACACCGACCTGCCGTTCCTGATCAAGCTGGAGGAGCGTGACGGCCGCCTGATTCCGGGCAAGAACCTGACCGCCGCCGACCTGGGCGGAGATCTGGCGGACACCGAGAACTCGGCGTTCAAGCCGGCCCTGCTCGATGAGGTCACCGACAGTGTCGTTGTGCCGCACGGCTCGCTGGGCTTCCGCTGGGGCGACGAGGGCATGGGCAAGTGGAACCTGGACCTCGGTGACGTGCGGCCGGCGTTGAGCGTCCGGAACCCGAAATTCCGCAACGGCGATCAGCCCGCGGCGCTGGTCTCGCTGCCCGGCTTCGATGCCGTGACCGGCCACGGCACCGTCGTCGAGCGCGGGGTGCCGGTGCGACAGGTCGGCGAGCACCTGGTCTGCACCGTGTTCGACCTGATGCTGGCCAACTACTCGGTGCGCCGGCCCTGGCTGCCCGGCGAGTGGCCGACCGGTTATGACGACGGCACGCAGGTCAACACCCCGGCGTGGCAGGAATCGATAACCGGGGTCTCCGCGGCGCAGGCGATCCGGGTCGCGCGCGAATTCGCCCGCAACGCAGAAGAATCCGGCGGCCGGTCGATGATCATCATGGGCAGTGGCATCTGCCAGTGGTTCCACGGCGACGCCACCTACCGCGCGGTGCTCGCGCTGCTGATGCTCACCGGCTCGATGGGCCGCAACGGCGGCGGCTGGGCGCACTACGTCGGTCAGGAGAAGGTGCGCCCGCTGACCGGGTGGGCCACGATGGCCGCGGGCAGCGATTGGACGCGGCCGGCGCGACAGGTGCCGGGCACCTCCTACTGGTATGCCCACACCGACCAATGGCGCTACGACGCCTACGGGGCGGAGAAGCTGACCACGCCGCTCGGGCGCGGCCGATTCGACGGCCGACACACCATGGACATCCTGGCGTCGGCCACCGCGATGGGCTGGAGCCCGTTCTATCCGCAGTTCGACCGCTCCAGCCTGGAGGTGGCCGATGAGGCCGAGGCCGCCGGCCGTGATGCGGGGGAGTACGTCGCAGAGAAACTCGCCGCCGGCGACTTGAAGCTGTCGGTCACCGATCCGGACAACCCGGTGAACTGGCCGCGCGTGCTCACGGTGTGGCGGGCCAACCTCATCGGCGCGTCCGGCAAGGGCGGTGAGTACTTCCTCAAGCACCTGCTGGGCACCGATGCCAGCGTGATCGGCGAGCCGCCCGCCGGCGGGGTGAAACCGGCCGATGTGCGCTGGGACCGCGACATTCCCGAGGGCAAGCTCGATCTGCTCATGTCGATCGATTTTCGGATGACCTCGACCACGCTGATGTCCGATGTCGTGCTGCCGGCGGCCACCTGGTACGAGAAGGCCGACCTGTCGTCGACCGACATGCACCCCTACGTGCACTCGTTCAGCGCGGCGATCGACCCGCCCTGGGAGACCCGCAGCGACTTTGACGCTTTCGGCGCGATCGCCCGGACGTTCAGCACCCTGGCGGCCAAGCACCTCGGCGTCCGCAACGACGTCGTGCTCACCGCGATGCAGCACGACACCGCGGATGCGATGGCCTATCCCGACGGCACCGAGCGCGACTGGCTGCGCAGCGGCGAGACGCCGGTTCCCGGCAAGACTATGCCCAAAGTCACTGTGGTGGAGCGTGATTACTCCGCTATCGGTGACAAATGGCAGACGTTGGGCCCGCTGGTGGACACCCTGGGGCTGACCACCAAGGGCTACACGGTGTTTCCGCACGAAGAGGTCGAGGACCTGGCCGCCAGATTCGGGGTGATGAAGTCCGGTGCCGGGACCGGGCGCCCCGCGCTCACCACCGCGACGCGGATGGCCGACACCGTGCTGGCACTGTCGGGCACCACCAATGGCCGGATCGCGACGGAGGGCTTCCGGGAGCTGGAGAAGCGCACCGGCCAGCGGCTGGCGCACCTGTCCGAGGGCAGCGAGGAGAAGCGGATCACCTACGCCGACACCCAGGCGCGGCCGGTGCCGGTGGTCACCAGCCCGGAATGGTCTGGCAGTGAGACCGGAGGACGGCGCTACGCCCCGTTCACGATCAACATCGAATGTCTCAAGCCGTTCCACACCCTGACCGGCCGGATGCACTTCTACACCGCGCATGACTGGATCGAGGAGCTCGGCGAACATCTGCCGGTCTACCGCCCGCCACTGGACATGGCGAGGCTGTTCGATGCCCCCGAACTCGGCGAGACCGGGGACGGCATCGGGATCACCGTGCGCTACCTGACCCCGCATTCGAAGTGGTCGTTCCACTCCACCTACCAAGACAACCTCTACATGCTGTCGCTGTCGCGCGGCGGCCCCACCATGTGGATGAGCCCGGGCGATGCGGCGAAAATCGGTGTCAAGGACAACGATTGGATCGAGGCCGTCAACGTCAACGGCGTGTTCGTGGGTCGCGCGATCGTGAGCCAGCGGATGCCGGACGGGGTGGTGTTCGTCTACCACGTGCAGGAACGCACCGTGGACACCCCGCGGGCCGAGACCAACAACAAGCGTGGCGGCACCCACAACTCGTTGACCCGGATCCGGGTCAAGCCCAGCCACTTGGCCGGTGGCTACGGCCAACACGCGTTCGCGTTCAACTACCTGGGGCCGACCGGCAATCAGCGCGACGAGGTGACGGTGGTGCGGCGCCGCAGCCAGGACGTGAGGTACTGAAGTCATGAAAGTAATGGCGCAGATGGCCATGGTGATGAACCTGGACAAATGCATTGGGTGCCATACCTGTTCGGTGACGTGCAAGCAGGCCTGGACCAACCGCGAGGGGACCGAGTACGTCTGGTTCAACAATGTCGAAACCCGCCCCGGCGGCGGGTATCCGCGGACCTACGAAGACCAGAGCCGCTGGAAGGGCGGTTGGACGCTGGACAAGCGGGGTCGGTTGCGCCTGCTGGCCGGCGGCCGGTTCCACAAGCTGCTCAACATCTTCGCCAACCCCAACCTGCCGGGCCTGAAGGACTACTACGAGCCGTGGACCTACGACTACGAGAACCTCACCACCGCGCCGCTGGGGGACACCATCCCGGTTGCGGCACCGAAGAGTTCGATCACCGGCGAGCCGATGAAGATCGAGTGGGGACCCAACTGGGACGACAACCTCGCCGGGGCACCGGAGACCCTGGTCAACGACCCGATCCTGGCGAAGGTCAGCGACCAGGTCAAAACCGAGCTCGAAGAAACGTTCATGTTCTACCTGCCGCGGATCTGCGAGCACTGCCTGAATCCGTCATGCGTGGCGTCGTGCCCGACCGGAGCCATCTACAAGCGCGAAGAAGACGGCATCGTGCTGGTTGACCAGGACCGCTGTCGCGGCTGGCGGCTGTGCGTGTCGGGATGCCCGTACAAGAAGGTGTACTTCAACCACAAGACCGGCAAGGCCGAGAAGTGCCATTTCTGTTACCCCCGTATCGAAGTCGGCCTGCCGACGGTCTGTTCGGAGACCTGCGTCGGCCGGCTGCGCTACATCGGCCTGGTGCTCTACGACGCCGACAAGGTGCTCGAAGCGGCTTCGGTCGACAAGGACACCGACCTGTATGAGGCGCAGTGCGGGGTGTTCCTGGACCCGACCGACCCGCAGGTGATCGCGGGCGCGCGCGCCGAGGGGATCTCCGATGCCTGGATCGAGGCGGCGCAACGGTCGCCGATCTACGCGCTGATCAACACCTACAAGGTGGCGTTGCCCCTGCACCCGGAGTACCGGACCATGCCGATGGTCTGGTACATCCCGCCGTTGTCTCCGGTGGTCGACGCCGTCAGCCGCGACGGGCACGACGGCGAAGATCTGGGCAACCTTTTCGGGGCGCTTTCCGCGTTGCGTATTCCGATGGCCTATCTCGCCGAGCTGTTCACCGCCGGTGACACCGGAGTGGTCGAGGGCGTGCTGCGCCGGCTGGCGGCGATGCGCTCCTACATGCGTGACATCAGCCTGGGGCGCGAGACCCAGCCGCACATACCCGACTCGGTCGGAATGACCGAGGAGCAGATGTACAACATGTACCGGCTGCTCGCGATCGCGAAATACGAAGAGCGCTATGTGATTCCTACCGCCTACAGCCAACAGGCGCACGATCTCGAACACCTGGGATGTTCGATCACCGGCGGACCGGAGGCGTACGAGGAGGATCCGTTCGTCGGCGCCGATGACGTGGCGAAGTCGTCGTTCCATCTGGTCGAAAACGGGCACGCGCAGCGGCCGCGGGGCCGGACCAACCTGCTCAACTGGGGTGGCGGCGAGCGGGCCGTGCCGGAGATGTTCCCGGAGCACCAGTGAAGCGATTCATACATTCCCTGCGACGCCAGGCCGGCGGACCCGCCGACCGGGCGGTGTGGCAGGCGGCGTCGCTGCTGCTGTCCTATCCCGATGACCAACTGCCTCAGCGGCTCGACACCGTTGAGGCACTGCTCGCCCATGCCGAGGAATCGGCGGCGAATCTGTTGCGGCGCACGGTTACCGCGCTGCGTGCTGCTGACCCGATGGCGGCCGCAGTCGACTACGTCGAAACCTTCGACATGCGCCGGCGCTCGACGATGTTTCTGACCTACTGGACCGGTGGGGACACCCGCAACCGCGGGATGCAGATGCTGGCCTTTGCCACCGCCTACCGCGAGGCCGGGGCCGAGCCGCCGGTGGGCGAGGCGCCCGACCACCTGCCGGTGGTTCTGGAGTTCGCCGCGACGGTGGCTCCGCAGGCCGGTCGCCGGCTGCTGCTGGCGCACCGCGCACCGCTGGACATCCTGCACCGTGCGTTGAGCGACGCCGGGTCGCCGTATGCCTTCGCCGTGGCCGCGGTCTGCGCGACACTCCCAGCGGTAACCGATCAGGAGGTGCGACAGGTGAGTCAGCTGATGGCATCCGGGCCGCCGGCGGAAGCCGTTGGGCTGCAACCGTTCACGGCAGCAGTACCGCTCGGAATGCCGAAGGTTCCGACCCGATGACGGACGTCACCCTCACCAGCCCCGCGGAGCTGTGGTGGGACATCGTGCCCTACTTCGTGCTGGCGATCGCGGGCGTCGCCACCTGGTGGCGATACAAGTACGACAAGTTCGGCTGGACCACCCGCTCGTCGCAGCTGTATGAGTCCAAGCTGCTGCGGATCGGCAGCCCGATGTTCCACTTCGGCAGCTTCGTGGTGATCGCAGGACACATCATGGGACTGTTCGTCCCGGAGTCGTGGACCGAAGCGCTGGGCATGAGCGACCGGCTCTATCACCTGCAGGCGCTGATCCTGGGTCTGCCCGCCGGGATCGCCACCCTGATCGGTGTCGGGCTGCTGATCTACCGGCGCCGCACCGAGCGCTCGGTGTTCAAGGCCACCAGCGTCAGCGACAAGCTGATGTACGCGGTGCTGGTGTGTGCGCTGGTGGTCGGGATGAGCTGCACCCTGATGGGGACCACCACCTACGGCGAGGAGCACGACTACCGGCAGACGGTCTCGGTCTGGTTCCGGTCGATCTTCACGCTCGATCCACGGGGCGATTTGATGCTGCAAGCGCCGCTGTATTTCCAGGTTCACGTCATGATTGCGTTGACTTTGTTCGCGCTGTGGCCGTTCACTCGTCTGGTGCACGCTTTCAGCGCGCCGATCGGGTATCTGTTTCGGCCGTACATCGTCTATCGCAGCCGCGACGTCGCAAGGAGGAATCAGCCGATGGGTTCACGACCGCAACGGAGGGGCTGGTGAGAATCCGCGCGGCGCTGCTCGGCGCGCTGGGCTGTGTCTGTTTTGCGGCGCCCGCTCATGCCGATCCCTCCGAGACCGACACCGCCTTTCTGGTGTCGTTGCGAGCGGCGGGCATCACCTACAACAACGCTGACCAGGCCATCATCACCGCGAAAATGGTGTGCGGGTTCATCGCCGAGGGCCAACCCAGCCCGCAGGTACTCGAGGGCCTCAAGGCACGCAATCCGGGCCTGACGACCGAGCATGGCACCCAGTTCGTGGGGATCGCCGCCCAGGTGTACTGCCCCGACCAGCTGGTGCGCAACGGCACCTAGGAGCAGCCATGAAGGTCGTGATTCCCGAGTGGATGAAGCCGATCTACGACAACTTTCACTACGCCCCGGCCGTCATCGTCGGAGATCAGCTGCGCTGCTCGGGCATGATCGGCATCCGGCCCGACATGTCCGTGCCGGCAGACCCGACCGAGCAGATCACGCTGGCCTTCGAAAATCTGCGCGGCCTGCTCGGCGAAGTGGGGCTGACCTTCGCCGACGTCACGGAGATGACCACCTACCACGTCGGGCTGAGCGCTCAGATCGACAACTTCGTGGCGGTCAAGGACACCTTTGTGGCCGCGCCGTACCCCGCGTGGACGGCCGTCGGGATCTCCGAATTGGCCATCCCGGGCGCGGTGGTTGAAATCCGCATCACCGCACAGCTGAGCTGAGCTGCGCGCGACGGCGGGGGTCGGCATAAAGTTACAGACGTGCCACTGCCTGACGAGGTCTATTCCCGGCTGCTTGCTTTCCGCACGCGGCTGAGGCGCTTTGAGCGGTGGAGTGCCGACCAGGCGCAAGCGGCCGGACTCACCCCTGCACAGCACCAGTTGTTGTTGGCGATCCGGGGCCACGGTGACTCGCGGGGGCCGACGGTCGGCGACATCGCGGAATACCTGCTGTTACGCCACCACAGCGCCGGGGAGCTGATCCAGCGGGCCGAAGCCGCCGGTCTGGTCACCCGGGTCCGCGACAGCGGCGACCAGCGGGTGATCCGGCTGCAGCTCACCGAAACGGCGGCGCAGTGTCTGCAATCGCTGACCGAACTGCACGTCAAGGAGCTCGAGAGGTTCTCCGCGGAGTCCCCCCTCGGGCTGTGACATGGCTTTCATGTTTTCGCGATTGACAGGGTGCGCTGGCAGAATCGCCCGGTGAACTTTCGTAACGTCGCCATCGTCGCGCACGTAGACCACGGCAAGACGACTTTGGTCGACGCCATGCTCCGCCAGTCCGGCGCCCTGCAAGAACGCGGTGAGGCGCAGGAGCGGGTGATGGACTCCGGTGACCTGGAGCGGGAAAAGGGCATCACGATCCTGGCCAAGAACACGGCCGTGCATCGCCACAACGCCGATGGAACCGTCACCGTCATCAACGTTATCGACACTCCGGGCCACGCCGACTTCGGCGGCGAGGTGGAGCGCGGGCTGTCCATGGTCGACGGCGTGGTTCTGCTGGTCGACGCATCCGAAGGGCCGCTGCCGCAGACCCGATTCGTGCTGCGCAAGGCGCTGGCCGCTCATCTGCCGGTGATTCTGGTGGTCAACAAGACCGACCGGCCCGACGCCCGCATTGCCGAGGTGGTCGACGCCAGTCACGACCTGCTGCTCGACGTGGCCAGCGATCTCGACGACGAAGCGCAGGCCGCCGCGGAACACGCCCTCGGTCTGCCGACGCTGTACGCATCCGGCCGGGCCGGGGTGGCGAGCACCACCGCGCCCGCCGACGGCCAGATTCCAGACGGCGACAACCTGGACCCGCTGTTCGACGTGCTGCTCGAGCACGTCCCGCCGCCGTCGGGCGACCCGGAAGCGCCGCTACAGGCGCTGGTCACCAACCTCGACGCCTCGCCCTTCCTGGGCCGGCTCGCCCTGATCCGGGTCTACAACGGCCGCATCCGCAAGGGCCAGCAGGTCGCCTGGATGCGTGAGGTCGACGGCGAACCGGTGACCACCACCGCGAAGATCACCGAGCTGCTGGTCACCGAGGGGGTCGAACGCAACCCGACCGAAGAGGCCAGCGCCGGCGACATCGTCGCCGTCGCCGGCATCAGCGACATCATGATCGGTGACACCCTGGCCGATCTGGCCACTCCGGTCGCACTGCCGCGCATCACCGTCGACGAACCGGCGATCTCGGTGACGATCGGCACCAACTCCTCGCCGCTGGCGGGCAAGGTCTCCGGCCACAAGTTGACCGCGCGGATGGTCAAGTCGCGCCTGGACACCGAGCTGATCGGCAACGTGTCGATCCGGGTGGTCGACATCGGCCGTCCCGACGCCTGGGAGGTGCAGGGCCGTGGCGAGCTGGCGCTGGCCATCCTCGTCGAGCAGATGCGCCGGGAGGGCTTCGAGCTGACCGTCGGCAAGCCGCAGGTGGTGACGCGCAAGGTCGACGGCAAGGTGCACGAGCCGTTCGAGCATCTCACCGTCGACTGTCCTGAGGAGTACGTCGGCGCCATCACCCAGTTGGCGGCGGCACGCAAGGGCCGGATGACCGAGATGGCCAACCACACCACCGGGTGGGTGCGGATGGAGTTCATCATCCCCAGCCGCGGTCTGATCGGGTGGCGCACCGACTTTCTCACCGAGACTCGCGGCACCGGTATCGCCAATGCGGTGTTCGAGGGCTACCAGCCGTGGGCCGGCGAGATCCGCGCCCGGCACACCGGGTCGCTGGTGAGCGACCGGGCCGGGTCCATCACTCCGTTCGCGCTGATCCAGTTGGCCGACCGTGGGCAGTTCTTCGTCGAGCCGGGTCAGGACACGTACCAGGGCATGGTGGTGGGGATCAATCCTCGAGCCGAGGACCTCGACATCAATGTCACCAAGGAGAAGAAGCTGACCAACATGCGGTCGTCGACGGCCGATGTGATGGAGACGCTGGCCCGTCCGATCGAGCTCGATCTGGAACAGGCGATGGAGTTCTGCGCGGCCGACGAGTGCGTCGAGGTCACCCCCGAGGTGGTCCGGGTCCGCAAGGTCGAACTGGACTCGACGCTGCGGGCACGCAGCCGCTCCCGGGCCAAGAACCTCTAGGTTTGGGCGCGGTTTTGCGCGCTGCTCGACGGTCTTCGCGCCGGAATCGCCGCCCAGATACCCTGGTGGCCGTGCCGAAACCAGCCCGCCGCGCCCATGTCACGGCGGGGGCACTGGTTTCGGCGACGATGCTGGTACTGACGCAGGCGACCTCGGCGTGCACGGTGAATCCGCCGCCGGCGCCGCAGAGTACGGAGACGCCTAAGAGCTCGGCGCCGCCGCCCCAGCGGATCAGCCAGATCATCATGGGCATCGATTCCATCGGGGCCGGCTTCAACCCCCACCTGCGCTCGGACCTGTCGCCGGTCACCGCGGCGATCAGCGCGCTGGTGCTGCCCAGCGCGTTTCGGCCGATCCCAGACTCCAGCACGCCCACCGGGTCGCGGTGGGAGATGGACCCGACCCTGCTGGTGTCGGCCAAGGTGACCGCCGAAGCGCCGTTCACGGTGACCTACCGGATCCGCCCCGAGGCTTCCTGGACCGACAACGCGCCGATCGCCGCCGACGATTTCTGGTACCTGTGGCAGCAGATGGTCAGCCAGCCCGGCGTCGTCGATCCGGCGGGCTATGACCTGATCACCGGTGTGCACTCCGTCGAAGGCGGCAAGCAGGTGGTGGTCACCTTCGCCAAGCCGTATCCGGCCTGGCGGGAGCTGTTCAACAACATTGTTCCGGCGCACATCGTCAAGGACGTGCCCGGTGGTTTCCCGGCGGGCCTGGCCCGGGCGCTGCCGGTCACCGGTGGCCAATTCCGGGTGGAGAACATCGACCCGCAGCGCGACGCGATCCTGCTTGCCCGCAACGACCGCTACTGGGGCCCGCCGGCGAAGCCGGATCTGGTCCTGTTCCGCCGCGCCGGCTCAGCGGCGGCGCTGGCGGACTCCATCCGCAACGGTGATACCCAGGTGGCTCAGGTGCACGGCGGCTCGGCGGCGTTTGCTCAGCTGTCGGTGATCCCCGGCGTGCAGACCACTCGGGTGGTCACGCCGCGAATCATGCAACTCGCACTGCGGGCTGCGGACCCCAAGTTGGCCGATGTGCGGGTCCGCCGGGCCATTCTGGGCCTCCTCGACGTCGGCCTGCTGGCCACGGTGGGGGCCGGCAGCGACAACACCGTCACCTTGGACCAGGCCCAGATCCGGACGCCCAGCGATCCCGGCTACGTGCCCACCGCACCGCCGGCGATGTCCGAATCGGCGGCGCTGGCACTGCTGCTGGCGGCCGGCTACCGGGTCGAGAAGGATGCGCCCCCGTCCGCATTGGTCCCACCTGCCGGCTCCGCCACTGGTGTGCCGCATCCGCCGGAGATCACCCGGGGGCGGATCAGCAAGGGTGGGGAACAGCTGTCGCTGGTCATCGGGGTGGCGGCCAACGACCCGACCTCCCTGGCGGTGGCCAACACGGCCGCGGACCAGCTGCGCAACGTCGGCATTGCCGCCACGGTGCTTGCACTGGACCCGGTGAAGCTCTACCGGGAGGCGCTGGCCACCCAGCAGGTCGATGCGATCGTCGGCTGGCAGCAGGCCGGTGGGGATCTCGCGACGCTGCTGGCGTCGCGCTACGGCTGCGGGGCGCTGGCCCCCACGACCGTGCCCACCTCGGGCAGCCCGGTGCCGGCACCCTCGACGACTCCGGCCCCGCAGTCCCCAGCGCCTGCACCGGCACCGGCCAAGCCGACTTCGAAGGTTCCACCGCGCTCCTCCTCGCCGGGGGCGCTGGTACAGGCTCCGTCGAACATCACCGGTGTCTGCGACCATGCCATCCAGGCCGAGATTGACGCGGCCCTCGATGGCAGTAAGTCCATCGGCGACGTGATCGCCTCCGTCGAACCACGGCTGTGGAACATGGCGACGGTGCTGCCGATCCTGCAGGACACCACGATCGTGGCCGTGGGCCCCAGCGTCGCCAATGTCAGCCTGACCGGGGCCGTCCCGGTGGGCATCGTGGGCGGGGCCGGAACCTGGCTCAAGCTGCCCTGACGGTGCGCCGCAGACGCTAGGCTTGCCCGGACCGGCGGCGACGGGGGAGAAATCAGGTGGCCGCCAGCTGGAATCGGCGTTAACGAAGTCTTGCGCACAGGCAATTCTTGGGTAAGATTAAGTAAACCTGCGCGGGACTCGTCGGAGGGGGATTAGTCCATGGAACACCTCGCTCACCGCTGCGGCACGGTGGCTGCCGCAGCCCTGGGTGTCGGCGGTCTGGTCGCGGTACTGACGTCGATGACCCCGGCCATGCCCGATGTACAGATTCGTGACATCGACCTGGCCGCGGCGAACGTCGACGTGAGCCCGGGCCTCGACGTCATCGAAAATCACGTCCGCCCGGACTTCGTCGGTAATGGTGGTGCCGACGCCCAGGAGATCAACCTGGGTTCTCTGCTCTTCGGGAGTGGCGACGATGCTTTCGGCATCGGCTCGACGTTCAACGCGGGCGAGGTGGACGAGACCGTGTTGAACGAGCTGACCGGGGGCAGCTTCGACCCGCAGAACCTGCCGATCGGGGTGCCTTTCACGCCGGACCTGAGTGGGTTGGAGATCCCGGGCGCCGGAGCGTTCAGCGGCGGAACCAGTCAGGCCGCCAACATCGCCGCGGCCGACGCAGCAGCCGGCTTCAGCCTCATGCTGCAGGCGATCCCGGACGCGAGGGAGGCCATGAACGCCGCCATCGTCGCGATGCAGGCGGATTTCAACAATGCCCTTGTCGAAGCGCAGCAGGCCGCCGCTGAGCGCCTGGCCGGCGACAATCCCGAGTTGAACGACGTCGTGAACTGGATCTTCAGCCTCAACAACACGGTGCTGGCGCAGAATGAGGCCGCGTTCAACAACATGCTGGGCATCAGCTTCGACACCCACGACAGCCTGCTCGGGCACTTCGACCCGGCGATCCTCGACACCGACTGGACCACCATGCTCGGGTTCAGTCCAGACGCGTTCAACGACATCGTCAACATGATTCAGGGCGACAACCTTGCCCTGCTGTTGGACGGCATCGACTGGGATGGGTTCTTCGCCGGCCTGTTCTGATCGACGCGAGGTTCGCAGGTCCGTTCACCGCTGTGGCGGTAGGGTTTTGGCGTGTCGGATCCGATTCCACGGTTGCTGTTCGTGCATGCCCACCCCGATGACGAGACCCTGACGACCGGGGCGACGATCGCCCACTACGCCGCCCGCGGCGCCCATGTGCAAGTGGTGACCTGCACGCTGGGGGAGGAGGGCGAGGTCATCGGAGACCGTTGGGCACACCTGGCGGTGGCGGGGGCCGACCAACTGGGTGGCTACCGGATCGGTGAGCTGACTGCCGCGCTGCGGGCGCTGGGCGTGGGCGCGCCGCAGTTTCTCGGCGGCGCCGGCCGCTGGCGTGACTCGGGGATGACCGGCACCCCGGCGCGCCGACAGCAGCGGTTCATCGACGCCGACGACGCCGAGACCGTCGGGGCACTGGCGGACATCATCCGGAAGCTGCGCCCGCACGTGCTCGTCAGCTACGACCCGAACGGTGGGTACGGACACCCCGACCACATACACGCCCATCACGTGGCCACTGCGGCGCTGGCCGCCGCGGCACAGGACGCCGATGGCGGCTCCGAACCGGGATGGGTCACGCCGAAGTTCTACTGGACGGTGACCGCAGGCAGCGCCCGGCGAACCGCCCTGGCAGAGCTGCAGGACCCCGATCGGCTGCCGCATTGGACGATGGCGGCCGACGCGGCGGACGCGCAGGTAGTCGGGGACTTCCCCGACGACCGGATCGATGCGGTGATCGAGGCCGCCGAGGCTCGCGCCGCCAAGGTGGCAGCCATGACCGCCCACGCCACCCAGGTCACCGTCGGGCCGACCGGACGGGCGTTCGCGCTGTCGAACAACGTGGTCCAGCCGATCGTGGACGCCGAGCATTACGTTCTGGTCGCCGGTGATGCCGGTCCGCGTGACGCCCGAGGATGGGAAACTGATCTCCTGGCCGGACTTGAGCTCGGTGACGACGGCCACAAGGTAGGCTCCTGCTGAGCAGTTTCTGTAGAGGCACGGACTTAGGTGGTTTAGGCATGGATCCCGATCTGGACCCGAACTTGGAACACTGGCAGTGGTGGCTCGACAGCTACCAGTGGATGGTCGGTTCGTTGGTCAGTCAGCTGGAGAGCATCCCCACTTGAGCCCCGTCGCGTCGCTCATCGAGCCCGCGATGCCCACTGAAACGCCGGTATTCAACTTTGTCGTGCTGGCGCTGCTCGCCCTTGACGGCGCGCTCTGCGCCGTGGCCACCGCGCTACTGTTGCCCGCGCACCTGGGCGCGGTGCCCTTCCCG
Source organism: Mycobacterium sp. SMC-15 (assembly GCF_045310925.1). Lineage (NCBI taxonomy): Bacteria > Bacillati > Actinomycetota > Actinomycetes > Mycobacteriales > Mycobacteriaceae > Mycobacterium > Mycobacterium sp. SMC-15. Next base: position 178,065 of record NZ_JBJIAJ010000009.1, read on the forward strand.
CTCAGTGCCCTGATCGGGGGTCTGGTCAACGCCGGCCTGGTCTGGGTGGCGCTGCGCTGCGCGTCGTCGCTGCGGTTGGCGGCGCTGCCGCTGTGGGCCTGGTTGCTGACGATCGCGCTGATGACCTTCGGCGGTCCGGGGGACGACCTGATCTTCGCCGACCGCGGCGTGATGGCCTACGGCGTGCTGTTGATGATCGTGCTGGGCAGCGCGCCGCCCGGGTGGGTCCTGTGGCGGCGCCGTCGGGAGCTGGCAGCGGCCTCGACGGCCAGGCAGGCCTGACGGGCCGGCGGGCTCGCGGTGCGCGCTGGGCTACCTGAAAGGCCCGATTGGCGCGGCGGCTACTGTGACGTTTATGGCATGCGCGAGATTCCGGATGCGGGTGACGCGCGGATGACGAACTCGTCGGCACTGCGCCGCGTACTGCGACGGGCCCGCGACGGCGTGCTCCTCAATCCCGAGGAAACCGCCATCGCGATGACCGCGCGCGGCGCCGACCTGGCCGACCTGTGTGCGAGCGCCGCCCGGGTCCGCGACGCCGGACTGGTGTCGGGTGGCCGGCGTGGGCCGGGCGGACGACTGCCGGTCAGTTATTCGCGCAAGGTCTTCATCCCGGTCACCCACCTGTGCCGCGACACCTGCCACTACTGCACCTTCGTCACCGTGCCCGGCGTGCTGCGAGCCCAGGGCAAGCAGATGTACCTGGGGCCCGACGAGATCCTCGACATCGCCCGCCGCGGTGCCGAGTTGGGTTGCAAGGAGGCGCTGTTCACGCTGGGGGACCGGCCCGAGGACCGTTGGCCCGAGGCGCGCCAGTGGCTCGACGAGCGCGGTTATGACAGCACGCTGGCCTATGTCCGGGCGATGGCCATCCGGGTGCTGGAGGAGACCGGCCTGCTGCCGCACCTCAACCCCGGAGTGATGAGCTGGTCGGAGATGTCGCGGCTCAAGCCGGTGGCGCCGTCGATGGGCATGATGCTCGAGACCACGTCCCGGCGGCTGTTCGAGACCAAAGGCCTGGCGCACTACGGCAGCCCGGACAAGGACCCGGTGGTGCGCCTGCGGACGCTGGCCGACGCGGGCCGACTCTCGATCCCGTTCACCACCGGCCTGTTGGTCGGCATCGGCGAGACGCTGGCCGAGCGTGCCGACACCTTGCACGCGATCCGCAAGGTGCACAAGGAGTTCGGGCACATTCAAGAAGTCATCGTGCAGAACTTCCGGGCCAAGGAGCACACCGCGATGGCGGCGGTGCCCGACACGGGTTTCGAGGATTTCCTGGCCACGGTAGCGGCGACCCGGCTGGTGCTGGGCCCCAAGATGCGGGTGCAGGCACCGCCCAACCTGGTGTCGGCGCAGGAATGCCTGGCGCTGGTCGGTGCCGGGGTCGACGACTGGGGCGGGGTGTCGCCGCTGACCCCCGACCATGTCAACCCGGAGCGGCCCTGGCCGGCACTGGACGACCTGGCCGCGATCACCGAGCAGGCCGGCTACGACCTGGTGCAGCGGCTTACCGCCCAGCCGGACTACGTGCTCGCCGGCGCGGCGTGGATCGATCCGCGGGTGCGCCCGCATGTCGCGGCGCTGGCCGACCCGGACACCGGCTGGGCCCGCGACGTCAATCCGGTCGGGCTGGCCTGGCAGGAGCCCGACGAGGTGCAGTCCGCCGGCCGGGTGGATCTGCACACCGCGATCGACATCGACGGTCGAGCCACCGAGACGCGCAGCGACCTGGGCAGCGCCTTCGGAGACTGGGAGTCGATTCGCGAGCAGATCCACGACCTGGCCGCCCGTGCGCCGGAACGTGTGGACACCGATGTGCTGGCGGCGCTGCGTTCCGCCGAACGCGACCCAGCCGGCTGCACCGACGCCGAGTACTTGGCGCTGGCCACTGCGGACGGGCCGGCCATGGATGCCGTTGCCGCACTGGCTGATTCGCTGCGCCGCGACGTCGTCGGCGACGACGTGACCTACGTGGTCAACCGCAACATCAACTTCACCAACATCTGCTACGTCGGTTGCCGGTTCTGTGCGTTCGCGCAGCGCAAGGGGGACGCGGACGCCTTTTCGCTGTCGAACGCCGAGGTCGGCGAACGCGCCTACGAGGCGCACCTGGCGGGCGCCACCGAGGTCTGTATGCAGGGCGGGATCGATCCCGAGCTGCCGGTCACCGGGTATGCCGATCTGGTCCGCGCGGTCAAGGCGCGGGTGCCGTCGATGCACGTGCACGCGTTCTCGCCGATGGAGATCACCAACGGGGTGTCCAAGAGCGGGTTGAGCATTCGGGAATGGCTGATCAGCCTGCGTGAGGCCGGCCTGGGCAGCATTCCGGGCACCGCCGCCGAAATCCTCGACGACGAGATCCGTTGGGTGCTGACCAAAGGCAAGTTGCCGACCTCGATGTGGGTTGAGGTGGTCAGCACCGCGCACGAGGTGGGACTGCGGTCCAGCTCGACGATGATGTACGGCCACATCGATTCCCCGCGGCACTGGGTCGGACACATGCGGGTGCTGCGCGACATCCAGGACCGCACCGGTGGTTTCACCGAGTTCGTGCCGTTGCCGTTCGTGCATCAGAGCTCGCCGCTGTACCTGGCCGGCGGCGCGCGGCCCGGCCCAAGCCATCGCGACAACCGCGCCGTGCACGCATTGGCGCGGATCATGCTGCACGGTCGCATCCCCAACATCCAGACCAGTTGGGTCAAGTTGGGGGTGGAGCGCACCCAGGTGATGCTCAACGGCGGAGCCAACGACCTGGGCGGCACCCTGATGGAGGAGACCATCTCGCGGATGGCCGGCTCCGAGCACGGGTCGGCCAAGACCATCGCGGAGCTGACGACGATCGCCGAGGGGATCGGCCGCCCGGCCCGTCAGCGCAGCACCGACTACGCACCGCTAGCGATCTGACTGCTTCCTCGTCGAGATTGCGTCCAGGGTCGTACAGTTCGACGAATTCACAGCCCTGAATGCAATCTCGGCGAAGGCCAGTTACAGTCGCGCGGCGAGTTCGGTGCCCTGCTTGATGGCCCGCTTGGCGTCGAGCTCCGAGGCCAGTGCGGCCCCGCCGATGATGTGCGGTGTCATGCCTTGCGCCCGCAATCCGTCCTCGAGGTCGCGCACCGACTCCTGGCCGGCGCAGATCACCACGTTGTCCACGGCCAACACCTGCGGGCGTGACTTGTTCGGGCCGTAGCTGATGTGCAGCCCGTCATCATCGATGCGGTCGTAGTTCACCCCGGAGAGCTGCTGGACGTTCTTGGCTTTCAAGGACGCCCGGTGCACCCAGCCGCTGGTCTTGCCCAACTTGCGGCCCTGGGGACCTTCGGTGCGGGCCAACAGGTAGACCTGGCGGGCCGGGGGCGCCGGGTCCGGCGGAATCAGCGCGCCCCTGGCCTCCCAGGGATCGGCGGCACCCCACTCGGCCTTCCACTCCTTGAGGTGCAGCGTCGGTGAGGCATCGGGTGAATCCAGGACCAGGAACTCGCTGACGTCGAACCCGATCCCGCCGGCGCCCACCACCGCCACCGAAGAGCCCACCGGCCTGCCCGCGATCGCCTCGGCATACGACATCACCATCGGATGCTCGATGCCGGGGATCCGCGGGATCCGCGGTTTGACCCCGGTGGCCAGCACCACCTCGTCGAATCCGGTCAACTCGTCGACGTGGGCGCGGCTGCCCAGACGCACCGTCACGGCGTGCTTGTCCAGCATGGTGGTGAAGTAGCGGATCGTCTCGGCGAACTCCTCTTTGCCGGGAATCCTCTTGGCCAGGTCGAATTGGCCCCCGATGAACTCGTTCGCCTCGAACAGCGTCACGTCGTGGCCGCGTTCGGCGGCCGAGACCGCCGCGGACAACCCGGCGGGCCCAGCACCCACCACCGCGATGCGCCGGCGCCGCCGCGTCGGGCCCAGCACCAGCGTGGTCTCGTGACCGGCCCGCGGGTTGACCAGGCAGGAGACCTTCTTGTGTACGAAGGCGTGATCCAGGCAGGCCTGATTGCACGCGATGCAGGTATTGATCTCCTCGGCCCGGCCGTCGGCGGCCTTGCGCACCCAGTCCGGATCGGCCAGCATCGGGCGGGCCATCGAGATCAGGCGCACCGACGTCTCGGCGAGGGTCTGTTCGGCGGCCTGCGGCATGTTGATCCGGTTGGACGCCACCACCGGGATCGTGAGGTGGTCGGCGACCGCGCTGCTGATGTTGACGAACGCATTGCCCGGGACCGAGGTCACGATGGTCGGCACCCGCGCTTCATGCCAGCCGAAGCCGGAGTTGATCATGCTGGCCCCGGCCGCCTCGACTTCGGTTGCCAGCGTGAGGATCTCCTCCCAGCTCTGGCCATCCTCGACGTAGTCGGCCATCGACATCCGATAGCAGATGATGAAGTCGTCGCCGACCGCCGCGCGGGTGCGAGCGACGATCTGCACCGGGAAGCGGCGCCGGTTGGCGGCCGTGCCGCCGTAGCGATCGGTGCGCCGGTTAGTACGCGGTGCCAGGAACTGGTTGAGCAGGTAGCCCTCGCTGCCCATGATCTCCACGCCGTCATAGCCGGCCTCGCGGGCTAATTCAGCGGCTCGGGCGAAGTCGGCGATCGTCGACTCGACCCCGCGCGTGGACAACGCCCGTGGCCGGAAGGGATTGATCGGCGCTTTGAGACTCGACGCGCTGACCGAAAACGGATGGTAGGCATAGCGTCCGGCGTGCAGTAGCTGCAGCGCGATCTTGCCGCCGGCATCGTGCACGGCATCGGTGATGCGCCGATGGCGTCGCGCGTCGGCGCGGGTGGTCATGGCCGAGGCGAACGGCAGCAGCCAGCCCGACCGGTTCGGGGCGTAGCCACCGGTGATGATCAGCCCGACGCCGCCGCGGGCACGCGCCGCGAAGTATTCGGCCAGTTTGGTGGTGTCGCCGGCGCGGTCTTCCAGGCCGGTGTGCATGGAACCCATCACCACCCGGTTGGGCAGGGTCGTGAAGCCCAGATCCAGCGGGGACATCAAGATCGGGTACGGACTGGTGGATTGTGTGGTCACAGTGCCCCCTTCACCTCAGTGCCTGTTCGACCTCGTCGAGCCAGTCGATTGCGCTTTCCTCCGCGCGAATACCGCCGCGCAACACCAGGTACTGATGGAGCGCGGCGCCGGTCAGCGAGCGCGGATCCGGGAATTGCTTCTTCTCCAGGGCGCGGTAGACGTCCAAGCGCTCGCCACGTTCGGCGCGCAGGGCAAGCGCCTGCTCGCGCACCGTGGCGCGGTCGTTGTGGCCGGCGCCGCGGATCTTGACCGCCAGTTCGCGCAGCCGGTTGTCCACCACCGAGCTTCCGTGCCCGGCCAGCGGGGCCGCGATCCAGCGGGCCAACTCCGCGCGGCCGGGCTCGGCGACGGTGTAGACCTTCTTGTCCGGGCGACCCTGCTGGGCCACCTCGGTGACCTGCACCCAGCCGTCGGTCTCCATCGCCCGCAGCGTTCGGTAGATCTGTTGGTGCGTGGCGCTCCAGAAGTAGCCGATCGAGCGGTCGAAGCGGTGCGCGAGCTCATAGCCCGAACCCGACTGCTCGCTCAGCGACACCAGGATCGCGTGGGGAAGTGCCACGCCGGGAAGCATAGGCAGCCGTACGCCACCTATGCAACTAGTTGCACAGCAACTGAGTGCATAGGCTATAGCCGAGTGGGCCGTGGTGGTCGCGGCGCGGCAGCGGCCTCTACTATCAGGACCGATGAATCCGCCCTGCGTCGCCGCAGCCCCGTGAGTCCCGTGCGCGGCGGCAGATCGGCCGCACTGCCGACATTTCCGTGGGACACCCTGGCCGAGGTGACGGCGCTGGCCAAGGCGCACCCCGACGGCATCGTGGACCTGTCCGTCGGCACCCCGGTCGACCCGGTTGCCCCGGTGATCCGCGAGGCATTGGCCGCGGCCTCGTCCGCGCCGGGTTACCCCACCACCGCCGGCACTGCGGCGCTGCGCGCCTCGGCGGTCGCCGCGCTGCAGCGGCGTTACGGGATCACCGGCCTGGCGGAGTCAGCGATTCTGCCCGTCATCGGCACCAAGGAACTCATCGCCTGGTTGCCGAGCCTGCTCGGCCTGGGCGACCAGGACGTGGTCGTGGTCCCGGAACTGGCCTACCCGACCTACGAGGTGGGCGCCCGGCTGGCCGGGGCTCCATGGGTGCGCAGCGATGCTCCGCAGCTTCTCGAGGGCCCGCCGCCGGCCTTGGTGTACCTGAATTCGCCGAGCAACCCGACCGGGGCGATCGCGACCGCCGACGAGCTGCGCGCCGTCGTGGGCTGGGCCCGCGAGCACGACGTGCTGCTGGTCTCCGACGAGTGCTACCTGGGCCTGGGCTGGGACGCCGAGCCGCGCTCGGTGCTGCACCCGGCGGTCTGCGACGGCGACCACCGCGGACTACTGGCGGTGCATTCGCTGTCGAAGACGTCCTCGCTGGCCGGGTACCGGGCCGGCTTCGTCGCCGGGGACGCGGCGGCGGTGGCCGAACTGCTCGCCGTACGCAAACACGCCGGGATGATGGTGCCCACCCCGATCCAGGCGGCCATGGTCGCCGCCCTCGACGACGACGCCCACGAGCAGCAGCAGCGTGAGCGCTATGCCCGTCGCCGCGCAACGCTGCTGCCCGCGATGCAGGCCGCCGGGTTCACCATCGAGTTGTCCCAGGGCGGGCTCTACTTGTGGGCCACCCGCGGCGAGGCGTGCCGGAACACCGTCGAATGGCTGGCCCAGCGCGGCATCCTGGTGGCGCCCGGCGAGTTTTACGGACCGGCCGGTGCGCACCACGTGCGGGTGGCGCTCACCGCCACCGACGAGCGGATTGCCGCAGCGGCCACCCGGCTGGGTTAGCCGCCTGGCGCGCCGCATTCGCCGGTCAGAATCCGCTCGATCGCGTCGTGCTCCGCCTGGGTCACCCACAGGCCGTAACCCGACTTCACCGCGACGATCCGCGAGACGTAGGTGCAGCGGTAGGACTTGTTGGGCGGTAGCCAGGTGGCCGCGTCGCCGTCGCCCTTCTGCTCGTTGATCGGCCCGCTGGTGGCCTGCAGGTTCAGCGGATCGTTGGCGAAGTTGCGGCGGGTCAGCTCATCCCACTGCTGGGCGCCTTTCTGCCAGGCATCCGACAACGCCACCACATGGTCGATCTGTACCGCCTGAGAAGTACCCCGACCGCGCTGGAAGGCGATCGCGGTGCCGGTGTAGGGATCGTTCAAGACACCGGATGTCACCACGCAATCGGTGGTGCCCGGCTTGACCTCGATGTCGACCAGGTCGCGGCGCAGGATGTCATTGCGGGTGTCGCAGCCGTTGTGCCCGCCGGGCACCGTCACGTCATCGGTCCAGGCCTCGCCGAACAGTGCGCGCGAGTAGCCGGTCTTGGGCGCGCGGCCCTTGATCGGCAGCGTGTCCAGCATGGCCAGCTCGGCCGGACCGTCGGCGCTGCCCACCGGAACCGGGTCGGCTGCGGCCGGTACGACGCTCAGCAGGGCCGCGGTGAGCGCGGCAAAACACGCCGGCCACCTGCGTCGCTGGTCGACCACGGCACCTCCACTCCCGGTGGTTCAGCGAGGCTCGACGAAGGAGAGGCGAAGCTGGAACCGCCGCATGAACCCGGTGGTTCAGCGAGGCTCGACGAAGGAGAGGCGAAGCTGGAACCGCCGCATGAAACCGGTGAACAGTCGCGGACGCTACCAGCGTGCCCCGACACAAGCGATGCGCGCTGTTCGCCGCGCGCCATAGGCTGAGCGGATGCGCATCCATCCCGAGGTCGCCGATGCGTTGGCCGCCGGCCGGGCCGTGGTGGCGCTGGAGAGCACGATCATCAGCCACGGTCTGCCTCGTCCGGACAATCTGCGCATCGCCCGCGCCATCGAGCACGCCGTGCGCGCGGCGGGCGCGGTACCGGCCACCATCGCGATCCTCGACGGCCAGCCGCACATCGGTCTCGACGACGACGCGCTGCACCGTATCGCCACCGGTGGCACGGCGATCAAAGTCAGTGTCCGCGAGATCGCGATGCTGGCCGCGGTGGGCGGCGACGGTGCGACCACGGTCGCCTCGACCGCGCACCTGGCGGCGGCGGCCGGTATCACGGTGTTCGCCACCGGCGGGTTGGGCGGTGTGCACCGCGGCGCCGGCGACAGCTACGACGAGTCGGCGGACCTGACCACGCTGTCGCGCACCCCGGTACTGGTGGTGTGTTCGGGCGTGAAGTCGATTCTGGACATCGGCGCCACGTTGGAGCGGTTGGAGACGCTGTCGGTCGGGGTGATCGGCTACCGCACCGACCGTTTCCCAGCGTTCTACCTCGCCGACTCCGGCCACCCGCTGGACTGGTGGGTGCAGACGCCGAAACAGGCTGCCGCGGTGCTGCGCGCCCGCGACCGGCTGGGCACCGACGGCTACGGTTTGGTGCTGGCCAACCCGATCCCCGCCGATGCCGAGCTGGACCGCGAGCTGCATGACCGGGTGCTGGCCGACGGGCTGGCCGCCGCCCAGGCCGCGGACGTCCACGGCAAGGACGTCACCCCGTTCTTGCTCGACTACTTCCACCGCGAGACGCACGGCGCATCGGTGTCCGCCAACGTCGCGCTGGTGCTGGCCAATGCGCGGCTGGCCGCCGAGATCGCCGTGGCTTACGCCGCCGGGTGACCGAGCACGGCAGCGCATCTGGGCGCATCCTGGGTTATGGACGCCATCACCGAAGTACCGGTTCCGGTCAACGAGCCGGTCCATGACTACGCCCCGGACTCGCCCGAGCGCACTCGGCTGCGCGCCGCACTGGCCGCGCTCGCCGACCAACCACGCGACTTGCCGCACGTCATCGCCGGCCGGCATCGGATGGGCGATGGTGAGCGCATCGACATCGTCGCCCCGCACCGGCACGCCGCCGTGCTGGGCACACTGACCAACGCCACCCACGCCGACGCCACCGCCGCCGTTGAAGCCGCCGCCAAGGCCAAGAACGACTGGGCGGCAACCCCATTCGACGAGCGCGCGGCCATCTTCCTGCGAGCCGCCGATCTGCTGGCCGGCCCGTGGCGGGAGACCATCGCCGCCGCGGGCATGCTCGGTCAGTCCAAAACCGTCTATCAGGCCGAGATCGACGCGCCGTGCGAACTCATCGACTTCTGGCGGTTCAACGTCGCGTTCGCCCGTCAGATCCTGACGCAGCAACCCATCAGCAGCCCGGGGGTGTGGAACCGCACCGATTACCGGCCGCTGGACGGGTTCGTCTACGCCATCACCCCGTTCAACTTCTCCTCGATCGCCGGCAACCTGCCCACCGCCCCGGCGCTGATGGGCAACACGGTGATCTGGAAGCCATCTATCACCCAGACCCTTGCCGCGTTCCTGACCATGCAGCTGCTGGAAGAGGCCGGGCTGCCGCCGGGGGTGATCAACCTGCTCACCGGTGACGGGTACGCGGTTTCCGAGGTGGCGCTGGCGGATTCGCGGCTGGCCGGAATTCACTTCACCGGCTCGACGGAGACATTCCGCGCGCTGTGGCGTCAGGTGGGTGCCAACATCGACCGGTACGGCAGCTATCCACGACTGGTGGGGGAGACCGGCGGAAAGGATTTCGTGGTGGCGCACGCTTCGGCGCAGCCGGAGGTACTGCGTACGGCGCTGATTCGCGGTGCCTTTGACTACCAAGGTCAGAAGTGCTCGGCCGCCTCGCGGGCGTATATTCCCCGCTCGCTGTGGCGGCGATTCGGCGACGACCTGCTGGCCGCCACGGCAGAGCTGCGCTACGGCGACGTCACCGACCTGACGAATTTCGGTGGCGCACTCATCGACGGGCGGGCGTTCGCCAAGAACGTGCGCGCCATCGAGCGCGCCAAGGCCGCCGCTGGTGTCGAGGTTGCGGTCGGCGGTGGCTACGACGACAGCGTGGGCTATTTCGTGCGGCCCACGGTGCTGCTCGCCGACGATCCGGCCGACGAGATGTTCAGCACGGAATACTTCGGCCCGCTGCTGTCGGTGCACGTTTACCCCGACGAGCATTACGAGCAGATTCTCGAGCTCATCGACACCGGATCGCGCTACGCGCTGACCGGGGCGGTCATCGCCGAGGACCGGCACGCGGTGCGTAACGCGCTGCAGCGGCTGCGGTTTGCTGCCGGGAACTTCTACGTCAACGACAAACCGACCGGTGCGGTGGTGGGGCAGCAGCCGTTTGGCGGGTCGCGCAACTCGGGCACCAACGACAAGGCGGGCTCGCCGCTGAACCTGCTGCGCTGGACGTCGGCGCGAACGATCAAGGAGACCTTCCTGCCGCCCACCGAGCACGGCTACCCGCACATGGCGGCGCCGTAAACCTGATACCCTGGGGGGTATGAGTCATTACCAGGAAGTCCTCAACGAGCTGAACCCACAGCACCGCGACCTTCGGCAGCAGATTCCCGGCGTCTACCAAGCGTTCGGCGAAATGAGCAAGGCCACGTTCGAATCCGGCGCCTTGGACCGCAAGGTCAAAGAGCTGATGGCCATGGCGATCGGGGTGGTGCAGGGCTGCGACGGATGCATCGCCTCCCACGCCCGGGCGGCGGCACGCGCCGGGGCCACCAAGCAAGAGGCCGCCGAGGCCATCGGCGTCAGCATTCTCATGCACGGCGGTCCGGCCACCATTTACGGGGCCCGTGCCTACACGGCGTTCTGCGAATTCGCCGACGCCACCGATTGACGATTCGGTGTTGAGCCGGCCGGGCTAGCGGCCGATCACCCTGGCGATGCACATTTCCGGTTCGACGAACGGTTCCAACTCCGCGCTGCCGCCGGGAGCGTTCTCGGCGTTGAGCAGCCCACGCAGCAGGCCCCGGTGCATGGCGCAGCTGACCTCCGGGTGCGCCCGCGCCAAATCGCGAACCGGACACGCGTGCAGCAGGATCGTGCGGCGGCTGCCATCGCCGTCTTCGGCGGCGGTGAGTTCCGCGCCGAACCCCATCCGCGCGAAGATCCCCGCGATCCGGTCGGCGCACGCGTCGATCCCGGCGTCGGGGGCCGATCCGTTCGGCGTGGCGGCATCCTCGGCGGAGTCGTCGGAGGCCACGATCCGATCGGCCCAGCGTTGGCCGGCCCGTTCGGCGCGTTCCTGACGCTCGGCGACGGTCTCGCCGAGTTCCATCGCCAATATCTCGGCCAGGCTGCGGTAGTCCAACCGATCACGGACAGCCACGTAACCCGTGCGGGGTCGCCCGACGCCGTCGCGTTTGATCCGGGTCCGGGCAACCGCCCCGTCCTCGCACAAGGCGTCGAGGTGGAACCGCACCGTGGTGACGTGCAGGTGCATCCGCTCGGCGAGCTCGGCGGCATCGACTGCACCACTGGCAGCGCCCACCAACCGCAGCACCCGTTCCCGCTGCTGGTTGCGTGGCAACCGCTGACTGCGAGGGGTGCCGTGCCGCTGGCCGGACTGGTCGTGCATGGGAGTACCTCTCCTTGAGGAGTTGCCCACAAATTAAGGGAACTAATTCGTTAATACCACTTGGGGCGGTCGGCCGTCGTCCGGTTGGTCGGCTGGGCCAGCGCTGGGGACCGGGTAACGTCCCCCAGATGCTGCTGACCTCGCTGGCTGCCGACGGCTCGAACGCCTCGGACATCGCCGATGCGGTGCGTATCGATAACACCCTACTGAGCCGTGCCGAGTTGAGTGCCACTTCGGCGGCAGTGCACGAAGATCTTGCCGGCGTGCCGACGGTCGCGGTGTTGGCCACCCCAACGGCGCAGACCGTGCTGGCGGTCACCGGATGTCTGCTCGCCGGGGTACCGGTGGTGCCGGTCCCGGCTGACGTGGGCGTCGCCGAACGCCAGCACATCCTGCGCGACTCGGGTGCGGGGGCCTGGCTGGGGGAGCGACCCGACGACCTCGCCGGCCTGCCGCACTTCCCGGCGCGCGCCGGATCGTCGCACCAGGTGCCCGAAGTGGGCGAAGAAGACGACACCGCGTTGATCATCTATACCTCCGGCACCACCGGCCCGCCCAAGGGTGTGCAGCTGAGCCGGCGGGCGCTGGCCGCGGACCTCGACGCGCTGGCCCAGGCCTGGCAGTGGAGCCCCGATGACGTGCTGGTGCACGGCCTGCCGATGTACCACGTGCACGGCTTGGTGCTGGGTCTGTTGGGCTCGCTGCGGGTGGGCAACCGCTTCATACACACCGGCAAGCCGACGCCAGAGGCGTACGCAGCCGCGGGCGGCACGCTGTATTTCGGGGTGCCCACCGTGTGGTCGCGGGTGGTGGCCGACGCGGGCGCCGCCGCAGCGTTGCGGCCGGCGCGGTTGTTCGTCTCGGGCAGCGCGGCGCTGCCCGTCCCGGTCTTCGACGCACTCGTCGCGCAGACCGGTCACGCCCCGATCGAGCGGTACGGCAGCACCGAATCGCTGATCACGGTGAGCACCCGCGTCGACGGCGAACGCCGCCCGGGATGGGTGGGCCTGCCGTTGCACGGGGTACAGACCAAGCTTGTCGCTGATGACGGCGGCCCGGTGCCGCACGACGGCGCGACGATCGGGCGGCTCGCGGTGCGCGGACCGACGCTTTTCAACGGATACCTCAACCGGCCCGACGCGACCGCCGAGGCGATCGATGCCGATGGGTGGTACCGCACCGGGGATGTGGCGGTGATCGACGGCGATGGCATGCATCGGATCGTCGGCCGTGAATCGGTCGATCTGATCAAGTCTGGCGGCTTCCGGGTCGGGGCCGGTGAGATCGAGACGGCGTTGCTGGGCCATCCGGCGGTTTCCGAAGTGGCCGTCGTCGGATTGCCCGACGAAGACCTGGGGCAGCGGATCGTCGCGTTCGTCGTTGCTTCACCGGACAGTTCTGCGCAGCCCAGCGAATTGATCGACTATGTCGGTCAACAGCTTTCGGCTCACAAGCGGCCACGTGAGGTACGGATCGTGGATGCCCTGCCGCGCAATGCGATGGGAAAGGTACTCAAGAAGGCGTTGCTGACGTAGGCTCCGCTTGCGCGAATCGATACCAGAAGGGTGGCCGTGTGAAGCCAAGGAACCGATTCAGTCTCGCCGCTGTCACCGTCCTCGCCTGCACGACGGTCCTGCTCGGCGGGTGCTCGGAGGTGGAGAAGGTCATCAACAAGGGTGGCGATACCACGTGCGGAGAGTTCAACGGCCACACCGACGAGAAGCAGCGCTCCGAAATCTCCAAGATGCTCAAGGACTCCAAGGGCGGCGAGCCGTCGAACCTGGAGCTGTCGGGAACGCAGATCGCGGTCAGCGCCTACTGCAAGACGATCGGGAAAGACAGCGACAAGATCAGCAGGGCGATGCTGTAGCGCTCATCTCAGCCGCGGAGGCGGTCGCCACAGGGCCCGGCCGGTTCCCAGCTTCGCATCGCGCACTCGACTCCGTCGTCATCGAGCGCGGACACCGGCAGGGGTAATTGATCACTCCGGCAGCGCATACCGTCGATAAGGATGGCCACATAACGGCGCCACAGCTCCGCGTCGACATGGCCGGCGAACTCGCTCACCGTGCCGGCCAGCAGCCCGAGGATTGGCATGTCGGTATCGGACAGTTCGGGGCGCAGGCGACCGTCGCTGCGCGCTCGCTCCACGAGTCTCTTCTGAACGGGAATGAGTCGCTCCTGCGCCGCCGTCACACGGTCGCCGCCGTAGGACTTGCTGAAGGCGATCTCCCGCAATCCTCGGTCGGTCGCGGTGATCTCACACATCTGCTCGACGTACCACACGAACCCCTGCCAGGGATCTGGTTGTTGCAGAGCTGATTCCGCCAAGTCCGCCAGCTGGTTCAGGCCGTCTACGAAGATCGCCTCGAGCAGCTCCTCCTTGCTGGCGAACCTCCGATATACGGTGCCCACTCCCACCCCCGCATGGTGTGCGACATCGTTGAGATTGGGCTCCAGGCCCTTGCTGGCAAACAGGTCGCGGGCCGCTTCCAGGATGCGCTTCCTGTTGCGCTCGGCGTCCTTGCGCAACGGGCGGTCCGTCGTCTCACTCACGTTCACCTGCCAAGTGTAATGGGCGCAACATCAAACCGGATTGACTTAATCCGCTTACATAGTTAGCTTAGCTACCTGGAGCGGAGACGGCGACCGGCCTGGTCAACGTCGGGGAAGGCGGACGATGAAAAGGCTGATCAGCCGGGTTTGGCTGCCCGCTTTGATCGTGCTGGCGGTTGTGGCGGGAGCCGTCACCGTCGCACAGCTGCGGACCGTGTTCGGTGCGCATCCGGTCGTGGTGACCGACTTGTCCTCCGATAACGCCGAGGACTTCAATCCGAAGTTCGTGACATACGAGATCTTCGGTTCGGGCACCACTGCCGTCATCAATTACATGGACCTCGAAGGCAAGCCGCAGCGCGTCACCGATGTGGCTTTGCCGTGGACTCTGACCCTGCAGACCACCTTGCCCTCGGTGATGCCCAACATCCTGGCCCAGGGCGACGGCGACAGCATCAGCTGCCGAGTGACCGTCGACGACGAGGTCAAACAGGAAAGGACGGCTACCGGAGTGAACGCCGAAACCTACTGCTTTGTGAAGGCCGCATGAACGCGCCGACGGCCGGAGCGCCGACCGAACCCATTCCGGCCGCGCGTCACGCTGCGCGCCCGGGACTACCCCGATTCATCCGCAAGTTCGCGGTGCCGATCATCTTGGCCTGGATCGCCTTCGTTGCCGTACTGAACATCGTCGTGCCGCAGCTCGAGGAAGTCGGCAAAATGCGTGCGGTGTCGATGAGTCCCAACGACGCACCGTCGATGATCGCCACCAAGCGCGTCGGAAAGGTGTTCGAAGAGTACGACACTTCCAGCTCGGTGATGATCGTGCTCGAAGGCGAAGAGCCGCTGGGCGCCCAAGCACACGAGTTCTATGACCAGATGGTGCGCGATCTGCGGGCCGACACCGCCCACGTGCAGCACGTCCAAGACTTCTGGGGCGACACGCTGACGGCCAAGGGCGCCCAGAGCGCCGACGGCAAGGCCGCCTACGTTCAGGTCTACATCGCCGGCGACCAGGGCGAGACGCTGGCCAACGAGTCGGTGGACGCGGTGCGCCAGATCGCGTCCGAAGGGCCCGCTCCCGCCGGTGTGAAGGCCTACGTGACGGGGCCGGCGGCAACAAGTTCGGACCAGAACCACGTCGGCGACAAGAGCATGGAAACCATCGAGATGCTCACCTTCGCCGTCATCACGGTGATGTTGTTGGGCGTCTACCGATCCATCATCACGACGCTGATCGTGCTGCTGATGGTCGTCTTCGAACTGTCGGCCGCCCGAGGGCTGGTGGCATTCCTGGGATTTCACAACCTGTTCGGCCTGACAACCTTCGCCACCAACATGCTGGTGACGTTGGCCATCGCCGCCTCCACCGATTACGCGATCTTCCTGATCGGTCGATATCAGGAGGCGCGCAAAGCCGGCGAGGACCGAGAAACCGCTTATTACAGCATGTTCCACGGGACCGCCCATGTGGTGTTGGCCTCGGGTCTGACCATTGCCGGGGCCACGTTCTGTCTGCACTTCACCCGGTTGCCGTACTTCCAGACGATGGGTTTCCCGCTGTCGATCGGCATGGTGATCGTGGTCGCCGCGGCGTTAACCCTGGGGCCCGCAGTCATCTCGGTGTGCAGTCGGTTCGGCAAGATTCTGGAACCCAAGCGCGTCACCCGGTCGACCGGGTGGCACCGGGTCGGTACTGCCACCGTCCGCTGGCCCGGAGCGATACTGGTGGCCGCCGTCGCGGCGGCGCTGATCGGCCTGCTCACGCTGCCCGGGTACCACACGAGCTACAACGACCGCATCTACCTACCCGATGACGTCGCGGCGAATGTGGGCTACTCGGCGGCGTTCCGGCACTTCTCCCAGGCGAAGATGAACCCGGACCTGATGATGATCGAAACCGATCGGGATCTGCGTAACCCGGCGGACTTCCTGGTGATAGACAAGATCGCCAAAGCCCTCAAGAACGTGCACGGGATCGCCCAGGTGCAGACCATCACCCGCCCCGACGGGGACCCGATCAAACATTCCACGATCCCGTATACCGTCGGCCAGAGCGGCACAGCCCAGCTGATGAACAACGACTACATGCAGTCCAACCTGGAGAACCTGCTCAAGCAGGCCGATGATCTGCAGGCCAGCATCGACTCGATGACCGAGATGATGAGCATCCAGCAGGACCTGGCCGAAGTGTCGCAGCGGATGGCCGACAAGATGTCCAACACCGCGGTCGACATCGGCGAAATGCGCAACCACATGGCCGATTTCGACGATTTCTTCCGGGTGTTCCGCAACTACTTCTACTGGGAGCCGCACTGCTTCGACATCCCGATCTGCTGGTCGTTGCGGTCGATCTTCGATGCCCTCGACGGCGTGGACACCATGTCCGCCGACTTCGACGAGATCGTGCCCGACATGCAACGCATGGCCGAGCTGATGCCCCGGATGGTCGCGGTGATGCCGGCGCAGATCCAGTCCATGAAGAATCAGAAGCAGACGTTGCTCAACCAGTACCAGGTGCAGAAGGCCCAGCAGGACCAGAACATGGCGATGCAGGAGAACTCCACGGCCATGGGCGAGGCGTTCGACACCGCCAAGAACGACGATTCGTTCTACCTGCCGCCGGAGGCCTTCGACACCGCCGACTTCAAGCGCGGCATCAAGCTGTTCATGTCGCCGGACGGTCATGCGGTGCGATTCACCATCATTCACCAGGGTGATCCGTTGACGCCCGAGGGAATCTCGCGCATCGAGTCGCTCAAGGTCGCGGCGGCCGATGCGATCAAGGGGACACCGTTCGAGGGGGCCAAGATCTACCTCGGCGGCAGCGCGGCGATGTTCTACGACATGCAGCAGGGCGCCAACTACGACCTGCTGATCGTGGCGACGGCCGCACTGATCCTGATCTTCATCATCATGATGGTGCTCACCCGCGCCGTGGTCGCCGCGACGGTGATCGTCGGCACGGTGGTGCTCAGTCTCGGTTCGGCGTTCGGTCTGTCAGTGCTGATCTGGCAACACCTCGTGGGCATCCCGCTGCACTGGATGGTGCTGCCGATGTCGGTCATCGTGCTGCTCGCCGTCGGCGCGGATTACAACCTGCTGCTGGTCTCGCGCATCAAGGAGGAGATCCACGCGGGTCTGCACACCGGGCTGATACGCGCCATGGTCGGCACCGGTGCCGTGGTCACGGCCGCGGGTCTGGTGTTCGCCTTCACCATGGCCTCCATGGCGGTCAGCGCCCTGATCGTGATCGGCCAGGTCGGCACCACCATCGGGCTGGGCCTGCTCTTCGACACCCTGATCGTGCGGTCCCTGATGACACCGTCGGTTGCGACTCTGCTCGGGCGCTGGTTCTGGTGGCCGCAGATCGTGCGTCCACGCCCGGTTCCGCAGCCTTGGCCGCAGCCGATCCAGCGGGAGCCGGAGGAGGCGCTGGTTTAGTTGGCGTGCAGGTCCTCGTTGAGCGCGATGCCCTGACCGTCGCGGGCCACCACCTCGACCGCACCGGTCTGTGAGTTACGGCGGAACAGCAGGTTGTTCCCGCCGGCCAGGTCGCGGGCCTTGGCCGTGCTGCCGTCGGGCAGGGTGACCTTGGTGCCGGCGGTGACATACAGTCCGGCCTCGACCACGCAGTCGTCGCCCAGCGGGATGCCCAGTCCGGCGTTCGCCCCCAGCAGGCAGCGCTTGCCGATCGAAATCACCTGGGTCCCACCGCCGGACAGCGTTCCCATGATCGACGCGCCGCCACCGACATCGGAGCCGTCGCCGACCACCACGCCCGCCGAGATGCGGCCCTCGACCATCGAGGCGCCCAGCGTGCCGGCGTTGAAATTGACGAATCCTTCGTGCATCACCGTGGTACCCGAAGCCAGGTGCGCGCCGAGTCGCACCCGGTCCGCGTCGGCGATGCGCACGCCCGCGGGCAGCACGTAGTCGACCATGCGGGGGAACTTGTCCACCCCATAGACCGTCACCGGGCCGCGCCGGCGCAACCGGGCACGAGTCGACTCGAAGCCCTCGACGGCGCACGGCCCGTAGTTGGTCCACACCACGTTGGTCAGCACCCCGAACAGTCCGCCGGCGTTGAGCCCGTGCGGCACCACCAGCCGGTGCGACAGCAGGTGCAGACGCAGGTAGGCGTCGTAGGCGTCGACGGCGGCGTCGTCCAGCGACCCGATCACGGTGCGCACTGCGACCGTTTCGATGCCGCGGTCCTCGTCGGCACCGAGCAGCCCAGCCAGATCGGCAGGCACCTCGTCAGCGCTAAGGCGAGTGGTTCCGGGCTGGCCCGAGCCACCCAACTCCGGTGCGGGAAACCAGGTGTCGAGTACAGATCCATCTGCGGCCAGCGTCGCTATCCCGACGCCCGAAGCTCCAGTCACGCCGGCCAGGTTACCCGGACGGCTGGACCGATGACGACGCCCCGCTTGCGATCGCCGTTAGGCTGAGGCCGTGCTGGACCTGCGCTCCGACCCGATTGCCCTGACCGCGGCCCTGGTGGACATCCCCAGCGAGTCGCGGCACGAAGCGCAGATCGCCGACCAGGTCGAAGCCGCCCTGCGGGCCCAGACCTCCGGTTTCGAGATCATTCGTGACGGCGACGCGGTGCTGGCCCGCACCCAATTCGGACGCCCGACCCGGGTGCTGCTGGCCGGGCACCTGGACACCGTGCCGGTGGCCGGCAACCTGCCCAGCCGGCGCACCACCACCGGTGGCGAGGGTGACGTGCTGCACGGTTGCGGCACCGTCGACATGAAATCCGGTGTCGCCGTCTTCCTGCACCTGGCTGCCACCATCGTCGAACCTGTACACGATCTGACCT
Source organism: Mycobacterium sp. SMC-15 (assembly GCF_045310925.1). NCBI lineage: Bacteria > Bacillati > Actinomycetota > Actinomycetes > Mycobacteriales > Mycobacteriaceae > Mycobacterium > Mycobacterium sp. SMC-15. The sequence goes on from NZ_JBJIAJ010000009.1 coordinate 196,875, forward strand.
GCGTGTTCTACGACTGCGAGGAGATCGAGGCGGCCGCCAACGGGCTGGGCCGCATCGAACGCAACCTGCCGGACTGGCTGACGGCCGACGTCGCCATCCTCGGCGAGCCCACCGGCGGCTACATCGAGGCCGGCTGCCAGGGCACGCTACGGGTGGTGATCAGCGCGGCGGGCACCCGGGCGCATTCGGCGCGCTCCTGGCTGGGCGACAACGCCATCCACAAACTGGGGGCGGTACTGAATCGACTGGCCGCCTACCAACCGCGCAGTGTCGACATCGACGGCTGCGTCTACCGCGAGGGACTGTCCGCGGTGCGCATCGACGGCGGGGTGGCCGGCAACGTCATCCCCGATGCCGCGAGCGTGACCGTGAACTTCCGCTTCGCCCCGGACCGCACGCCCCACGAGGCGCTGATCCACGTGCAGGAGGTGTTCGACGGCCTGCACGTCGTGATCGAGCAGACCGACTCCGCCGCCGGCGCCCTGCCGGGACTGACCGCGCCCGCCGCCGCCGCGCTGGTGGCCGCCGCCGGCGGTCAGGTGCGGGCCAAGTACGGCTGGACCGACGTGTCGCGGTTCGCCGCCCGCGGCATCCCCGCGGTCAACTACGGGCCGGGCGATCCCAACCTCGCTCACACCGTCGACGAGCGGGTGCCGGTCGAGCAGATCAGCACGGTGGCCGCGCTGCTGCGCGGTTACCTCAGCCCTTAACCCGGTCCAGCGCGGCCCGGCCGAACGCGCAGTCGACCTCCGCGCACAGCCGGCCCAACGGCTCGACGGCCCGGGCGTCGCCCAGCTGGGCGGCCACGTACCAGGCCTGCAGCGCCACCGCCGACTGCCCGGTGCGTTCGGCCATCCGGGCGGCATCCCGGGCAGCGGCGATCGCGCCGTGCTGATCGCGCATGCCGGCCCGCTGCCAGGCCCGCGCCACTCCCAACTCCGGAGCGAACAGCGCCGATTTGGTGCCGTGCCGGGATTCGGCCCGGCTCAACGCTTTTGCCGCGCCGGCGATGTCGGATTGGCGGGCCAGCGCGGTGGCCAGCAGCGTCAGCGACAGCGGGCCCCAGGAGTAGCCGGTGCGCTCCAGAGTGGCCGCCGACGGTGCCAACAGCTTGGTCGCGGCGTCGAACTCTTCGGCGGCGATCAGCACCTTCGCCACCAGCACCTCGCCGATCGCCCGGCCGGGCTGGGACAGCTCGGCGAAATCGGTGAACTGCCAGGCCAACTCGCGGGCCTGCTCGAGTCGGTCGGCCATCAGCAGTGCGGTGATCTCGGCGAGCCCGACGGTGAATCGCAGCACCCCGGGATGTTCGGCGTCCAGCGCACGGCGTGCCAGGGGAGCGACGTCGTCGAAGCGGCCGGCCCGCGCCGCGCACAGCGCCGCGGCGCTGCCCGCCCAGGCCACCGCCATGTCGTCGGCGGCCGGGTCCGCCAGGACCGCGGTGGCGGCCTGCATGGCACGGCCGATGTTGCCGGCATTCATCGCGAAGGTGGCGCCGAGTGCGTCCAGGGTGATGCGCGGCGCCAGGCCCTCAACCCGGCCGCGCGTGGCGGCCAGGAAAGCGGCGGCGCGTTCGGGCTCGCCGAGCATGAAGAACTGATTGGCGGCCCGCGGCAGTGCCCAGGCCATCAACTCCGGCTCACTGAGCCCGGCCGGGTCGACCGCGGCCAGCACCGCGTCGGCGTCACGCCCGCGACCCTGCCACCCGAGTGCGTGCGCCAGCGCCAGCCGGGCCGGCAATTCGTCCGCCCGATCCAGGGCGTTGCGGGCCAGCCGCTCACCCAGCTGCAGATCGCCCAGCCGCAGCGCCTGCTGGGCCGCGTCCACCACGTCCGCGGCGGGCTGCGGGGCGTCGCTGTCGGCGGCCAATGCCGCCAGCCGCAGCTGCTCGCCGACGTGTGCGCACGGCCGGGTCGCCAGCACCCGCACCACCTCGGTGCGCCGAGCGCGGGCGCCGACCACCCCCAGCGCGCCGCGAGCCCGCTCGGCGAACAGCGGGTGAGCCGTGTAGACGACGGGGTCCGGTTCGCGGCCGCCGCGAGCGCGGGTCTCCACCGCGCCCAGCTCCTCGGCCCGCCGGACCGCGTCGGCGCTGGTCAGGTCGATTAGGTCGACCAGCGCCAGCGGTTCGAAGACGGCCAGGTAGTCCAGCGCCGAACGCGCGTCGGCCGGCAAGCCCGCCACGAAGGCGTCCACGTCACGATCGGCCTCACCCGCTTCGTCGGAGGCGGTGATGTCGATGCGGGTCAGCAGATCGTCGCCCCACAGCGCGGTGATCGGCGGCGGGGGAGCAGGGGAGCAGTCGGCGCGGCCGGTGGCGATCACTCGGGCCGTCCCGGTCAGCGCCAACTGGTAGACCAGCGTCGCCGACAAGATGTCGAGGAGATGGGCGTCGTCGACCACCAGCAGCAGATCGCCCGCCGCATCAACCAACGATGCGCGCGCCGCCCGCAGCAGCGCGGCGGGCTTACCGATGTCGGCCACCGCGATCAGATGGCTGAAGGCGCCGAACGGCACGTCGCGCTCGGCGGGAGTGCCGATCACCCAGCACACTCGGGTCCCGGGGTGGCGGTCGGCGTGGTCTTCAGCGGCCAACCGGGCCAGGGTGGACTTGCCGCACCCGTCGGGACCGAGCACCACCGCGCCGGCCCGGGGCGCGTCGGGGTCGAGCGCTGCGGTGAGCTGATGCAACGCCGCCGAATGCTCGGGGACGTTCCACCGGATCGGCATCGCCGAGAGTTTACGGTCTGAGCCAACGGCCCGATAGCCTTTCGGTGTGCGGTCGAGCGAATGGGCGGTCTGTGTCTACTGCGCGTCGGGTCCCACCGATCCGGGACTGTTGGCGCTGGCCGCCAAGGTCGGTGCGGCGATCGCCGAGCGGGGTTGGACGTTGGTGTGGGGAGGCGGCAACGTCTCGGCGATGGGTGCGCTCGCCGTGGCCGCCCGCGAGCGGGGCGGGCACACCGTCGGGGTGATCCCCAAAGCGCTGCTGCACCGCGAGGTGGCCGATGTCGACGCCGACGAGCTGATCGTCACCGACACCATGCGGGAGCGAAAGCAGGTGATGGATGACCGCGCCGACGCGTTCCTGACCCTGCCCGGCGGTATCGGCACGCTCGAAGAGCTGTTCGAGACATGGACCGCCGGGTATCTGGGCATGCACGACAAAGAGGTGGTGCTGCTGGACCCCGACGGCCACTACGAGGGGCTGTGGACGTGGCTGTCGGGGCTGATCGACACCGGGTTCGTGTCCCGCCGTGCGATGGATCGCCTGCTGGTGTTCGGCGAGATGGAGGCGGCACTGGACGCCTGTTCACCCGGTACCGCCGGTACCGGTTAAGCTCTCGATTTTCGGCGAAATGAGGCGATAACGTGTCCGACCACGACTCCGGCACCGTCACCCAGGTGGGACTGGTCGACATTCTGGCCCGTACGCCACGGCTGTTGGCCGACGCGCCGACCATCCTGCGCGGGCTGTGGACCGGGCTGCGGGCCCGCCCCACCTCCAAGGCCTCGATCGGCAAGGTCTTCCAGGACCGCGCGGCCCAAGTCGGTGACCGGGTCTTCATCCGGTTCGGTGAGCAGCAACTGACCTACCGCGAAGCCAACGAGACCGTCAATCGCTACGCCGCCGTGCTGGCCGCGCGCGGCGTCGGCCACGGCGATGTCGTCGGGATCATGCTGCGCAACTCCCCGGACGCGGTGTTGATGATGCTGGCCGTCGCCAAATGCGGTGGGGTCGCCGGCATGCTCAACTACCACCAGCGCGGCGACGTGCTGGCCCACAGCCTGGGCGTGCTGAACGCCACCCTGCTGGTCGCGGAGTCCGACCTGGTCGATGCCGTCAAGGAATGCGGTTGCACCGACGTGCCGGTGACCATCGAGGAGTTCCGGCGACTGGCCGCCACCGCACCGGCCGGCAACCCCGCCTCGGTCAACGCGGTCCTGGCCAAGGACACCGCGTTCTACATCTTCACCTCCGGCACCACCGGCTACCCCAAAGCCAGCGTGATGACGCACTACCGGTGGCTGCGCGCGCTGGCGACCTTCGGGGGCGTCGGGCTGCGGCTGCGCGGCAGCGACACGCTGTACTGCTGCCTGCCGCTGTATCACAACAATGCGCTGACGGTCGCGGTGTCGTCGGTGCTCAACGCCGGTGCCACGCTGGCCCTGGGCCGCTCCTTCTCGGCGTCGCGGTTCTGGGACGAGGTGATCGCCGCGGACGCCACGGCGTTCGTCTACATCGGCGAGCTCTGCCGGTACCTGCTCAACCAGCCCGCCAAGGCCACCGATCGGGCGCACAAGGTGCGGGTGATCGCCGGCAACGGGCTGCGGCCGGAGATCTGGGACGAGTTCACCCAGCGGTTCGGGATCAAGCGGGTCTGCGAGTTCTACGCCGCCAGCGAGAGCAACAGCGCCTTCCTCAACGTGTTCAACGTGCCGCGCAGCACCGGCGTCTACCCGCTGCCGCTGGCCTACGTGCAGTACGACCCCGACACCGGCCTGCCGCTGCGCGGCGACGACGGGTGGGTGCAGCGGGTGCCTGCCGGCCAGCCCGGGTTGTTGCTGAGCCCGGTGAACCGGTTCTCCCCGTTCGACGGCTACACCGACCCGGAGGCCAACGAGAAGAAGCTGGTGCGCAACGCGTTTCGGGACGGCGACTGCTGGTTCAACACCGGTGACCTGATGCGCCCACAGGGCATGGGCCACGCCGCCTTCGTCGACCGGCTCGGGGACACCTTCCGGTGGAAGGGCGAGAACGTGGCTACGACGCAGGTCGAGGCCGCCTTGGGCGCCGACGAGTCGGTCGAGGAGTGCGCCGTCTACGGCGTGGAGGTGCCCGGTACCGGTGGCCGTGCCGGGATGGCCGCGGTCAAACTGCGTGACGGCGCGACGTTCGACGGGCCCGGGCTGGCCGCCGTGGTCAATGACCAGCTGCCGTCCTATGCGGTGCCGCTGTTCGTGCGGGTGGTGGCGTCGATGGCCCACACCACCACGTTCAAGAGTCGCAAGGTGGAGCTGCGTGAGCAGGGCTACGGCGGCGGGGGTGCCGTCATCGAGGACCCGCTGTACGTGCTGGCCGGCCGGGGCGAGGGCTACGTGCCCTACTACGCGGACTATCCGGCCGAAGTAGCCGCGGGCAAGCGTCCGCAGGGCTGACCTTTCTGCTTGTGCACCGAAACCGACGTTTTGCAGGCCGCTACTCGGACTTTCTCTGCGAAACGTCGGTTTCGGCGGGTCAGGGCTGACGATCGCGGTCGCACATCCACCAGGCACCATAGAGCGGTGCAGTCCCATTTCTGCGGTCGCCCGGTGGCGGCTGATCGAGCGCTGATCATGGCGATCGTCAACCGCACCCCGGACTCGTTCTACGACGCGGGCGCCACGTTCACCGACGAGGCGGCCAAGTCCGCCGTGCACCGCGCAGTGGCCGACGGCGCCGATGTCATCGACGTCGGCGGAGTCAAGGCGGGGCCGGGGGACGCCGTCGACGCCGACACCGAGACCGCACGGGTGGTGCCGTTCATCGAATGGCTGCGCAGCGCCTACCCCGACCAGCTGATCAGCGTGGACACCTGGCGGGCCGAGGTGGCCAAACGCGCCTGCGCGGCAGGTGCCGACCTGATCAACGACACCTGGGCCGGGATCGACCCGGAGCTGCCGGCCGTGGCCGCCGAGTTCGGGGCAGGGCTGGTGTGCTCGCACACCGGAGGGGCGAAGCCGCGCACCCGCCCATTCCGGGTGAGCTACGGCACCAGCGTCGACGGAGTGGTGAAAGCGGTGATCAGCGAGGTCACCGCGGCCGCCGAGCGGGCAGTGGCGGCCGGCGTGGGCCGGGATCGGGTGCTGATCGATCCCACCCATGATTTCGGCAAGAACACCTTCCACGGGCTAGCGTTGTTGCGACACACGGAGGACCTGGTCGGTACCGGATGGCCGGTGCTGATGGCGCTCTCCAACAAAGACTTCATCGGGGAGACTCTTGGAGTGGGCCTCACCGAACGACTGGATGGAACATTGGCGGCCACCGCGTTGGCGGCGGCCGCCGGAGCCCGGATGTTTCGGGTTCACGAGGTCGGGCCGACCCGGCGCGTACTGGAGATGGTGGCATCGATCCAGGGCGTGCGGGCCCCGACCCGCACAGTGAGGGGATTGGCATGACCGACCTGGTCTCGGCGCCGGGCGATACCCGGCTGTCCGGGCGCACCTGGACCCGGCCGCAGTGGACGGTGGCCGAGCTGCTGGCGGCCAAGGCCAAGACCGGTCGCAGCGTCTCGGTGGTGCTGCCCGCTTTGAACGAACAGGCGACCATCGAGTCGGTGATCGACAGCATCACGCCGCTGGTCGACAACCTGGTCGACGAGCTGATCGTGCTGGACTCCGGCTCCACCGACGACACCGAGATCCGCTCCATCGCCGCCGGCGCGCGTGTCGTCAGCCGTGAACAGGCCGTCCCAGAGGTTGCAACGCAGCCCGGTAAGGGCGAAGCCCTGTGGCGGTCGCTGGCGGCCACCAGCGGCGACATCGTGGTGTTCATCGACTCCGACCTGATCGAGCCCGATCCGATGTTCGTGCCGAACCTGGTGGGGCCCCTGCTCACCGGAGACGGCGTCCACCTCGTCAAAGGTTTCTACCGGCGGCCGCTGAAGGTCAACGGCACCGAGGAACCCACCGGCGGCGGCCGGGTCACCGAGCTGGTGGCCCGACCGCTGTTGACCGCGCTGCGCCCCGATCTGGGTGCGGTGATCCAGCCGTTGGGCGGTGAGTACGCGGGCAGTCGTGAGCTGTTGGCGTCGGTTCCGTTCGCGCCCGGCTACGGGGTGGAGATCGGGCTGTTGATCGACACCTACGACCGGTTGGGGCTGGAGGCGATCGCCCAGGTCAACCTGGGTGTGCGCGCCCATCGCAATCGCCCGCTGTCGGAGTTGGCCGTGATGAGCCGCCAAGTCGTCGCGACGCTGCTGTCGCGGTGCGGTGTCCCGGATTCCGGGGTGGGCCTCACCCAGTTCGTAGCCGACGGCCCGGACGGAATGGACTATCTGCCGCGCACCACGCCGTTGTCGCTGGTCGACCGGCCGCCGATGAACACCTTGCGTCAGCGCTGATCCCGTCGGCACCGCCCCTCGTGTCGGTGCGATGAGGCACTATCGATGCCGTGACACTGGTGTTGCTGTACCTCGTTGTCCTTGTGCTCACCGCGTTGCTGCTGTTCGGGGTGGCCAGCACGCTGTTCGGCCGGGGTGAGCAGTTGCCGCCGCTGCCTCGGGCCACGACGGCGACCATGCTGCCGGCTTCCGGCGTCACCGGTGCCGATGTCGACGCGGTCAAGTTCTCCCAGGTGCTGCGCGGCTACAACACCGGTGAGGTCGACTGGGTGCTGGAGCGCCTCGGTGCCGAGCTTGACCAGCTCCGCGGCCAGCTCGCCGCGGCGAATGCGGCCGCCGCATCCGCGCCGGAGTCGCGGTGAGCAGCGCGCCCGACGACGGCCAGATCCGGTGCGGTTGGGTCGACAGCGCCTCGGTGCTCTACCGCGACTACCACGACCAGGAGTGGGGCCGTCCGGTGCGGGACCCGGCGGCACTGTTCGAGCGGGTCAGCCTGGAAGCCTTCCAGAGCGGGCTGTCGTGGCTGGTGATCCTGCGTAAGCGGGAGAATTTCCGGCGGGCGTTCGCCGGTTTCGACGTCGAAACCGTCGCGCGTTTCACCGACGCCGACGTGGCACGGCTGATGGACGACGCCGGCATCGTGCGCAACCGAGTCAAAATCGAGGCCACGATCGCCAACGCCCGGGCAACCATTGACCTCGGGGCCACCGATTTGGCGGACCTGTTGTGGTCATTCGCCCCGCCGCGGCGTCCGCGCCCGGCGGACCTCTCGGCAATTCCAGCCGTCACGCCGGAATCGACGGCGATGGCGCGCGAATTGAAGCGTCGCGGGTTCCGATTCGTCGGGCCCACCACCGCGTACGCGTTGATGCAGGCCACGGGCATGGTGGACGACCACGTCCAGGCATGTTGGGTGCCACCGGTAACCGCCTAGATCCACTAAAATGCACTACGGAATCGGGTCTTGTGCACGCGCCGTCTCCGATAGGGGAGAATGGCAGAGTGAATTTGCAGTTCGAAGCCGGACGCTGCGACTGCCGTGCACACCCGGCGCAGATCATGGGCACGGCCTGCGGGCTGGTACCTGGAGGGAGCACTCGATGGCGGCGATGAAGCCCCGGACCGGCGACGGTCCGTTGGAAGCGACCAAAGAGGGGCGAGGCATCGTAATGCGCGTACCGCTTGAGGGCGGTGGACGACTGGTCGTCGAGTTGACTCCGGATGAGGCCGCCGCGCTCGGCGACGAACTCAAAGCCGTCACCAGCGGCTAAGGCGATCGCAAGCGCGGCGGAGCCGGGCGAAGCGGGTCGCCGTTAGGACCGAGGCGTGACGGTCGGGGGCTAGCGGCCCGCCTGCCGGTAGACCGCCAAGGTCTGCTCGGCCACCCGCGCCCAGGAGAACACCTCCTCGCAGCGACGCCTGCCGGCGTCGCCGTAGCGCTGCGCACGGGCCGGGTCGGCGATCAACGCGTTGACCGCTTCGGCGAGTGCGGCGTGATAGCCGTCCGGATCGGCGGCGTCGTAGTGGACCAGGGTCCCGGTCTCACCGTCGGTGACCACCTCCGGGATGCCCCCGACATCGGAGGCGACCACCGCGGTGCCACAGGCCATCGCCTCCAGATTGACGATGCCCAACGGCTCGTAGACCGACGGGCATACAAAAACCGTTGCCGCCGACAATAATTCGCGGATCTGCCGGGCGGGCAGGGTTTCCTGTATCCAGAACACCCCGCTGCGGGTGGCCGCCAGGTCGGCGACGGCGGCACCGACCTCATCGGCGATCTCCGGTGTGTCCGGAGCGCCCGCACACAACACCAATTGCACCTCCGGGTGGAACCGGTGGGCGGCGGCCACCAGATGGGCCACCCCCTTCTGCCGGGTGATCCGCCCCACGAAGGCCACCATCGGCCGGTCCGGGTCGACACCGAGTTCGGCGGGCATCGAGTCCGGCCCGGTCGGCTGCGGACGCCAGACGTCGGTGTCGATGCCGCTGTAGATCACGTGCACGCGGTCCGGGCGCAGGTCCGGGTAGACCCGCAGCAGGTCGTCGCGCATGGCCGAGCTGACCGCGATGACCGCGTCGGCGGCGATCGTCCCCTCTTTTTCGGCCCAGGACGACACCCGGTAGCCGCCGCCCAGCTGTTCGGCCTTCCAGGGGCGCAGCGGCTCCAGCGAATGCGCGGTCAGCACATGCGGGATGTCGTACAGCAGCGCCGCCAGCCGGCCGGCCAGGGCGGTGTACCAGGTGTGGGAGTGCGCGACATCGGCTGTGCTGACGGCGTCGACCATCGTCAGGTCGGCCGAGAGGGTGCCGAGCGCCGGATTGGCGTCCCGCAGCGCCGGATCGGGCTGATGCGCGTGCGCGCCCGGGCGGGGTGCGCCCATGCAGTGCACGTCGACGTGGCATAACCGCCGCAGCGCCTCGACCAGGTTGGTGACATGGACACCCGCACCGCCGTAAATCTCCGGAGGGTATTCCCGAGTCAGCATCGCCACCCGCATAACCGGCACGGTAGCGGGCGCAGATCGCCGGCCGCACAGCGGATCGACCGACGATTTGTCGCCGGTCTTTTGTAAAGAACCGTCGTCAATCGTGCGGTCAACCTGGCAGGGCTTCGAAGTGGCCGATAGGTTTGTGGCCATGAGGGAAGCGCCGCATGTGCTGGGCATCGTCCTGGCCGGTGGGGAGGGCAAGCGGCTGCACCCGCTGACCGCGGACCGGGCCAAGCCGGCGGTCCCTTTCGGGGGTGCCTACCGGTTGATCGACTTCGTGCTGTCGAATCTGGTTAATGCGCGCTACCTGCGGATCTGCGTTCTGACGCAGTACAAGTCGCATTCGCTGGACCGGCACATCTCGCAGAACTGGCGGCTGAGCGGCCTGGCGGGGGAGTACATCACCCCGGTGCCGGCGCAGCAGCGCCTCGGCCCGCGCTGGTACACCGGGTCCGCCGACGCCATCTACCAGTCGCTGAACCTGATCTTCGACGAAGACCCGGACTACATCGTGGTCTTCGGCGCCGACCACGTGTACCGGATGGACCCCGAACAGATGGTGCGCTTCCACATCGCCAGCGGCGCCGGGGCCACGGTCGCGGGGGTTCGGGTGCCGCGCGCGGAAGCATCCTCGTTCGGTTGCATCGACGCCGACGAGTCCGGCCGGATCCGCGGCTTCCTGGAGAAGCCGGCGAACCCGCCTGGCACGCCCGATGATCCGCTCAGCACGTATGTGTCGATGGGCAATTACGTCTTCACCACCAAGGTGCTGATCGACGCGATCCGCGCCGACGCCGACGATGATCACTCCGACCACGACATGGGCGGCGACATCATGCCGCGCCTGGTGGGCGACGGCATGGCCGCGGTCTACGACTTCTCCGACAACGAGGTGCCCGGCGCCACCGAGCGCGACCGCGGCTACTGGCGTGACGTCGGAACCCTGGACGCGTTCTACGACGCGCACATGGACTTGGTGTCCGCGCACCCGGTGTTCAACCTGTACAACAACCGCTGGCCGATTCACGGTGCGACCGAGAACCTGGCGCCGGCGAAGTTCGTCAACGGGGGCTCGGCGCAGGAGTCGGTGGTCGGCGCCGGCAGTGTCATCTCGGCGGGCTCGGTGCGCAACTCGGTGCTGTCGTCGAATGTGGTGATCGACGACGGCGCGATCGTGGAGGACAGCGTGATCATGCCCGGGGCCCGGGTGGGGCGCGGTGCGGTGGTGCGCCACGCGATCCTCGACAAGAACGTCGTGGTCGGCCCCGGCGAGATGATCGGTGTCGACTTGGAGAAGGACCGGGAACGGTTCTCCATCAGCGCCGGCGGCGTGGTCGCCGTCGGCAAGGGCGTCTGGATCTAGCGGGTCGGCGCCATCTCGCCGAGCGTGAAGCCGGCGTCACGCTCAGGCAGGATGTTGCCGCGCTAGAACGGCTCTTCGGCGCCGCCGGGGTTGCAGCCGTTGGCGAGCAGGTTCAGCGTGCTCACGTCCGGGCGCCACGGCTCGAGGTTCCAACTGGTCTTGCCGGGTTGGATGAACTCGGCGAACTGCCAGTGGCACAGGAACTGTGCTCGCATACCGGCGTTGTTGGCCTCCGGGTTGCGCTTGAGGACCTCATCCCAGGCCTGCTCGCCCTGGCGCAGGGTGCCGGGCTCGCCGGCCTCCGTTCGGCCGGTCTCGGTCGGATAGACGCGCAGGCTGGTTCCGCCGTCGTAGGTCACCCACTGGGTGTTCGCGACGTACGGCGCCGCGCTGATGCCCGCGGCGCCCAGGAAGCCGCCGGCACCGCCCAGGCCACCCGCGCCGCCCTCGCCGCCGAGGCCACCGTCGCCGCCGCGGCCGAGCACCAGCCCGCCCGCGCCGCCGTCGCCCCCGGCGCCGCCGTTCTCGTCGTCGCCGCCCGCACCGCCGACGCCGCCGTCACCGCCACGGCCCAGCCACCAGGCCCCGGCGCCGCCCACTCCGCCGTCACCGCCGATGTCTGCTCCAACGCCGGTGCCCCCGGCGCCGCCGGTACCTCCGGTGCCGAGCAGCATGCCGAGTCCCACGCCACCGGTGCCGCCGCCCGCGCCCGCGCCGCCGGCGCCGCCGGTACCGCCCAGGCCCATGAACCAGCCGCCGGCTCCGCCGTCGCCGCCGGCGGAGCCGACACCGCCCAGACCGCCGGCGCCGCCGTTGCCGAAGAAGCCCGCGTCGCCGCCGGCACCGCCGACGCCGTCGATACCCGCGATGCCTGCTCCGCCGTCGCCGAACAGGAACCCGCCGTCACCGGCGTTGCCGAACCAGCCCCACTGACCGAGCAGGCTGGTGTTGACGCCGTCGAACCCGTCGATGCCGTCGCCGATCAGGTCGCGACCGAACAGGGTGGCAAATGGTGCGTTGATCAGGCCGAGGCTCAGCTCGCCGAACGGGCTGGCAATCCACTGCTGCAATCCGGCGTGCAGGGGTGCGTAGATGTATTGGTTCACCAACTCGGCGGTGTCCAGGGATTGGCTCGGGCCGGGCCAGGCCAGCACCGCGTCGATGACGTTGGAGAACAGCTTGTCGGTGGCCGGATCGAGTTGGTCGGTGAAGGACTGCACCAGCGCCATCAGGCTGCCCAGGTCGAGCCCGCCTGCCGCACTGCCGGCGACCTCCACCGGTGCCGCGGCGTCGAGCAGCCAGTCCCAATCCGCCTGCGCGGGGGCGGCGGCCAGCATCGGGGTGAGGCCGACGACCAGGGCGCCTGCTGCGGCAGCGGCCATCTGGGAGGGGGAGGAGGCGAGGCTGCGGGTGCTGCCCCGCTTGAGTGCACGCATGGCTCTGGCTATCTCCCCAAGTAGGAATTAACAGTTTCTACTTAGGGAACTGTAAGCCACGGGGGGTCGACGGCGGTATCCCACCGGGCCGATCACCAGAGGTAGGGCAGCAAACGGTAACGGACGCGCCGGGTGTATTCGCGATACCCACTGAGCTCCTGGTTCAGCAACTGCTCCTCATCGAGGATCCGCACCACCAGGATGGGCAGGCTGATCAACGTGCCGGCCAGTCCCCAGTACGAGCCGAGCGCCAACGCGAGACCGACCATGGTGACCAGCAGGGAGAAGTACATCGGGTGCCGGACCAGGCCGTACATGCCGGTCGCAATCACCGGCTGGTTGTCCTCGACGGTGATGTTGGCTGCGGCGTAGCCGTTCTGCACGACGGCCAGGATGCCCAGGCACAGCCCGAGCACCACCACGACCTGGCCCAGCACCGACACGGCTGTCGGCGGCGCCGACCAGCCGAACCGGTGATCCAGTGCGCTGATCACGAACACCGAGCCGAACGCTGCGATCAGGGCCGTGCTGGCCAGCTTCTGCGCCAGCCGGGTTTCGGCCTTAGGTCCGCCACGCAGCCGCCGCTGCAACACCGCTGGATTGGTGAGACCCCAGTAGATGCAGCACGCGATGCTGATGACGGCGTAGACCGCCAGGAACACCCAGGCCTGCCAGTAGTCGAAAGTGCCTGCCGGCCAGAACAAGAGCAGACCGTAGACGACCGCGGCGATCAGCCCGTAGCCCACGCCTTGACCGATTGCCTTGACATTCATCGGCGTCTCCTTCCGTTGTCACCACACGTAGGGCAGCAGGCGGTAACGCACCCGCGTGGTGTACTCGCGATATCCCCGGAGCTCGTGGGTCAGCAGCTGCTCCTCGTCGAAGATGCGCACCACCAGCACGATCAGCCCGGGTACCAGGAAGACCAACCCCCAATAGGAGCCGAGCGCGAGCGGGACGCCGACCATCAACAGGACGTTGCCGGTGTACATCGGATGCCGGACCACCCCGTACAGGCCCGTCGAGACCAACGTCTGGTCTGCCTCGACCGTGACGTTGGCGGCCGCATAGCCGTTCTGGATGACCACCACCATCGCGACTACCAGCCCGATCGCCACCAGGGCATCGCCCAACAGACAGACCGGCGTCGGCACCGCGGACCACCCCAGCCGGTGATCGATCACGCTGACGACGAACATGGCCGGGAAGCAGACGAAGATGACAGCGATGACGACCCGCTGCAGGGTCCGCTTCTCGGCGGCCGGCCCGAAGCGCATCCGGCGCTCCAGGGCGGCCGGATTGGTGCGGATCAGATACAGGCTGGGAATCCAGGTGGACAGGGCGAAAACCGCGAGGAACACCCAGGCCTGCCAGTAGTGCAGCGTTCCGGCGGGTATGAACAGCAACAGCCCGAAGGCGATCAGACCCAAGGTTGCCGAAAGTAATCCTTTGCCCATGGTTTTCATGCCAGCCTCCTTACGTCGTGAGATCTCTGCGGCGGAATGCCCAGGCGCCCAGCGCGATCAGTGCGGTGTCGATCGCCAACAGCACGATCAGCGGCACAGCACTGAACGTGCCGTTTCCGACCAGCGGGATGTGGCCGAAGGGTTCGAAGTCGATGACCCACTGCGGCAGGCCGGAGATGGGGCCGAGCAGATACAGCGCGACGAAGCCGGTCAGCACCGCCCACGCCGCCGGCGCGACCCTCGGAACGAGCCCGAACAGGGCCACCGCCACGGCCGCGGGGAGCCAGGCCGCCGGCAGTTGCACGGCGGCGCTGCCCACCACCGCAGGCAACTGTCCGCCGATGTCGCCGGCGGCGGTTCCGTAGACGATTCCGGCCACCAGCCCGGCGGCCAGCATCGCAAACGTCGACCCGGCCAGTGCGGCGACCAGATGGCTGGCCAACCAACGGTCTCGCGACAGCGCTCCGGCGAGCAGCGTCTCGCCGCGCGTGGCGGTTTCCTCCTGGTGCAGCCGCAGCACCAGCGACACCGCGAAAGCGGCGGCCACCATGCCCAGCATGCTGAAGGCCACCGCGACGAATGCGTGCTCCAGTGCCGCGGTTCCGCCGAGCCGGATGACGATGTCGCGGGCGCGGTCGCTGCCCACCTCGTCGCCGATGCCGTGCACCACGCTGCCGACCAGCAATCCGTAGAGCAGTAGGCCCGTCGTCCACAGCAGCAGGGCCCCGCGGTCGAGCCGCCACGCCAGTCCGAACGCACCGCCCAGGGTCGGCGCCGCTCGCCGCGGGCCGGGGCGATCGGCCAGCAGCCCGGCGCCGACATCGCGACGGGCCGCGAGTTGATACGCCAGCCAGATGAGCGCAGCGGTCGTCGCCAGGTGCAGCAGCAACACCCACCAGCGGTCACCGGCGTACGGCCGGACCTGCAGCGACCAGCCCAGCGGCGACAGCCACGACAACCCGCCCGATCCCGCATCGCCCACGGCGCGCAGCGTGAACGCGCCGGCCAGCACGCCGAACGCGGCGCCGCGGGCGAACCGGGCGCCGGGCGACAACTGAGCGGCGACCGCGGCCACGGCCGTGAACACCAGCCCGGAACAGGCCAGCGCGGCCCCGAACGCACACGATCCGGACGCCGGCACGTCGGTGGTCAGCAGCCCAACCGTCCCGATCACCCCGGTGGCCACCGACGCCCCCGCGGCCAACAGCAGCGCGGCGGTCAGCCCGGCGTAGCGGCCCACCGCGGTCGAGTCGATCAACTCGGTGCGGCCGGTCTCCTCGTCGGCGCGGGTGTGGCGGATGACGGTCAGAATCACCGCCACCGCGATGAGCAGATGGAATATCCCGGCCTTCCAGATACCCACCGCACCCAGGGAGTCGTTGTAGACCTGGCCGTACATCGCGCGTTGCGCCGGGCTGGCCATGATGGTAGCGGCCAGGCCGGCGCGGTCGGCGGCGGTGGGATAGATGGCCTGGATGCTGGCGATGTAGACGGTGGCCAGCGGCAGCGACAACAGCAGCACCCACAGTGGCAGCACGATGCGGTCGCGGCGCAGGCACAGGCGCAGCAACCCCAGTGTGCCAACCAGATTCGATCCGCCCCGGCGGTAGTGCGGTGCCGCAGGCTGCGCGACGGCGGTGCTCGCGGTGGTCATGCCCGGACCGTGTCGTAGTGACGCAAGAACAGCTCTTCGAGCGTCGGCGGCCGGCTGGTGAGGCTGCGCACGCCGGCCGCGCCGAGCACCGCGACGAGCTCTGCGAGGCTGGCGCTGTCGACCTGGGCATACAGCACGGTGCCGGAGTAGCGCACGTCCGCGACGCCCGGAATGCGGGTCAGATCACCGGGATCGCGCATCAGATCGGCCTGAATCGAGGTGCGGCGCAGGTGTCGCAGGGATTCCAGCGAACCACTTTCGACGACGCGCCCGGCCCGGATGATCGTCACCCGCTGGCACAGCGTCTCGGTCTCGGCCAGGATGTGGCTGGACAGCAGGACAGTGGCGCCGCGACGGCTCGCCTCGGCGACGCACTGCTGGAATACGTTCTCCATCAAGGGGTCCAGTCCGCTGCTGGGCTCGTCGAGTACGAGCAGGCGGGCGTGTGAGGAGAAGGCGGAGATCAGCGAGACCTTCTGGCGGTTGCCCTTGGAATAGGTGCGGGCCTTTTTGCTCGGGTCCAGGTCGAAGCGTTCGATCAACTCGTCGCGGCGGCGCTCGTCGATACCGCCGCGCATCCGCGCCAACAGGTCGATGATCTCGCCGCCGGTCAGTGCCGGCCACAAAGTGACATCGCCGGGCACGTAGGCGATCTCGCGGTGCAGCTCGACCGCGTCGGTCCAGGGATCACCGCCGAGCAGCCGGACGGTTCCGCCGTCGGCCTTCACCAGGCCCAGCAGGACGCGGATCGTGGTGGATTTGCCGGCGCCGTTGGGGCCGAGAAAGCCATGCACCTCACCGCCGTAGACGGTCAGATCCAGTCCGTCGAGCGCTTTGACTTGGCCGAAGTTCTTCTCCAGTCCGCGGATTTCGATTGCCGGCCAATGGTTGTCAGGTCGCATCGGTTCCCCCTTGTTCGGTCGCCAGGAAAGCGTCGTACATGGTGCGGTCGGTCATCAGGCCCTCGGTGTACAACTCGAGTGCGGGTAGCACCATGTCGCGGGCGTAATCACGTAGCACGGCCCGCAGATCGGTCGGGTTCTCGTGCATCTGCAGATACAGCAGGAATCCGCCGCCGTTGTTCATGGCCAGGAAGCGGGCCCGGGCTTTCGGGTCGCGGCTGGGTTTGAGGGTGCCGGCGCGGACGCCCTCGTCGAGGTAGCCCTCGGCGTTGTCGATCATCCTGCGCCACAACGTGTCTGCCAGCTCGCCGCCGGACTGCATGCTGCGGACCAGGTAGGCCATCATCGACGCATAGGACTCGATCTCGGCCATCGCGGCGAACCAGGTTCCTGGGTCGGCCGAGCGCATCGCCTCGGATTTGCCGCTGCGGATCTCTTCGGCGACGAACTCGTCGCAGGCCCTGCGCAACCCTTCTTTGGAGCCGAAGTGGTGGATGACCAGGGCGGCGCTGACTCCGGCGGCCTCGGCGATGGCCCGGACGCTCACGCCGAAGCCGTGCCGTCCGAACTGGTCGATGGCCGCATCGCGGATTTTCGCCGCCGCCGTCAGGTCCGCTGAACGCATGTTCAATACGCTAAACACGCGTTCAGTGCAGTGTCAAGCATTTGCCGCACCCAGCCGCGAGGGTGCGTGCCACCCGGCCGCGAGGGTGCGTGTTTGTACGCCTCAACGCGGCGTGTCGCGTACAAACACGCACGCTCGCGCCATGGGGGGCGAGTGGGGGTGAGGCGTCTTGGTCAGTCGCGGACGGCGGCCAGCAGCCCGTCGCCCAGCGGAATCAGCGCCGGGGTCAGCCGCTCGTCCACGGCGATCAGCCGGGCGGCTTCGCGTACCGCAAGCACTTCGGCGTCATTGGCCGCCGGGTCTCCGGCCCGGCCGCCCAACGCGGCCCGGTGCACCACGACGACGCCGCCGGGCCGCAGCAACCGCACGGCCTCCAGTACGTAGCCGGGCTGGTCGATCGGTTCGGCGTCGACGAACACCAGGTCGTAGGACGCATCGGCGAGACGGGTCAGGACCTCTTGGGCGCGGCCGCTGATGAACCGGGTTCGGCCGGGCCCGATGCCGGCGTCACCGAACGCCTGCTTGGCTGTGCGCTGGTGCTCGGGCTCGATGTCGATCGTGGTCAGCACACCGTCTTCGCCCATGCCCGACAGCAGCCAGAGCCCACTGACGCCGGCCCCGGTGCCCACCTCGACCACTGCCTTGCCGCCGCTGAGCTTGGTCAGCAGGCTCAACAATGCGCCGACCGCGGCGCTGATCGAGCCGACGCCGATCTCTCCGGCCCGGTCGCGGGCCGCCGCCAGCACCGCGTCCTCGGTCATGGAGTCCTCGGCGTGCGTCAACAGCGCATCGGCTCGACTGCGCGGCGGCTCCCCCGGAGTGTCGTCAGTGCTGGCCATGTCCGCAGCGTAGGACAAGGCGCTTCGGGGCCGCGAACCGGCGCGCCCGCCCGACACGCCCGGGGCACGGCCCGTGTCCGAACTGTTACCTGGACGTATAACCGCACTGCGCGGGCGATTCGAACACAGGTTCACAGTCCGCGTTCAGTGACAGCACAGAGCGGACATACAGCGATAGGCAACGGTATCGGCATGGAACGAGGTATGAACCGGCCTCGAGACGCTCGGAATACGAGGGGCCCGTTGCGCGTTGACCGCGATAGTGCGCTGCCGTCGCCTGACGGCGGCCTCGAGCTGGAGGACGTCGCCATAACCACTTTGCTGCCCCCGGTCGCCATGTCGCACCCGACCACCCACTCGGACCGGTACTCCGACACCGACTGGGTCGAACCGTCAGACGAGGCGCAGGGCACCGCGGTGTTCGACGCCACCGGAGACGTCGCGGCGATGCCGTCCTGGGACGAATTGGTGCGCCAGCACGCCGACCGGGTCTACCGGCTGGCATACCGGCTGTCCGGAAACCAGCACGACGCAGAGGATCTCACCCAGGAGACCTTCATTCGGGTGTTCCGTTCGGTGCACAACTACCAGCCCGGAACCTTCGAGGGCTGGTTGCACCGCATCACCACCAACCTGTTCCTGGACATGGTGCGCAAGCGGGGCCGCGTCCGTATGGAGGCGCTGCCGGAGGACTACGACCGGGTGCCTGCCGACGAGCCCGACCCCGAGCAGATCTACCACGACGCGCGGCTGGATCCCGACCTGCAGGCGGCGCTGGACTCGTTGGCGCCGGAGTTCCGGGCCGCGGTCGTCCTGTGCGACATCGAAGGTCTGTCCTACGAGGAGGTCGGGGCGACCCTCGGCGTGAAGCTGGGCACCGTGCGCAGCCGCATTCACCGGGGCCGTCAGGCTCTGCGCGACTATCTCGCCGCCCGGGCCAGCCAGCGTGACGGTTCGGCCTTCGGCGGTGTCGCGGCCGGCTGAGCTCGGCTCGGCCCTGGGTTTCCACGTCCGTGAGCGGTATCGCGCTACATTCTTATTGGGCCTTTATTCCGCCCGATTGAGTGCTGATGTGGGTATGCGACAGGAGAGGAGTCCGGTGTGACGGACCGCGGAGGTGTCTTCCGTCGCGCGTTCTCCTGGCTGCCCGCTCAGTTCGCCTCGCAGAGTGATGCGCCGGTCGGTGCCCCGCGGCAGTTCGGGTCCACCGAACACCTCTGCAGCGAGGCGATCACCGCCTACGTCGACGGTGAGCTGCGGATGAACGCCCACCTGCGCGCGGCCCACCACCTGTCGCTGTGTCCCGATTGCGCGGCCGAAGTGGAATACCAGGGTCGGGCACGCTCGGCCCTGCGCGATTCGCATCCGATCCGGATCCCCTCGGCGCTGCTCGGCCTGTTGGCCCAGATCCCCGAGTCCCCGGCCGATTGTTCGCCCGACGAGCCGACCAGGCCGATGTCCGCCCGGTTCGACGACGGCAAACCTCAAGAACGTCGTAAACGTCGGTAAGGTGGATCTCCAGCGGCGTTAGCGCCCGGTGATGCTGTGCTCGCGGAGCCCGGAAGCGACCCAGGGCTGGACCCGGAAGAGGAATAGGTGAGCTCCAACAACGAGAACGCCGGCGGTAACCGCTTGGCTCCGCGCCCCGTCTACCGGCCCCCTGTGGACAATGCGTCCCAAAAGGCCTTCGGTCGGCCCGACGGGGTGCCCGGTTCGTTCACTCCCGCCGATGTACGGCCCAAGAAGTACCGCGAACAGGGTGAGTTCACCCCGCGTGATCTGCCGCCGGACCCGGTGCTCAAGGAGGCCTTCAGCCGGCCCTATGGCACCGGTCCCTCGTTGCAGCGGCATCCTGCCGATGCCGGAGCGCTGGGCCGCAACGGCAAACCGGAGGGGTTGGAAGACACCGGCGACCCGTGGCGTGACCCCGCCGCCGGTGCCGCCCTCGGTGCGCCGGCCGTCGTCCCGCCCAAGCCGCGGGCGGCCGGCGAATTGGGTGGCCGCCTGGGTGTGCGCGACGTGCTGTTCGGCGACCGGATCTCTTACCGCGCGCTGGCCACGCTGGCCGCGATCGCGCTGGCGATCGGCATGGTCGGCGGCTGGGTCGGACGTACCACCGCGCAGGTGGTCGAGGCGTTCACGACGTCGAAGGTGACATTGTCGACCAAGGGCAACGCCGAGGAGCCGGCTGGGCGGTTCGCCAAGGTCGCCGAGGCCATCGCCAATTCGGTGGTGACCATCGAGTCGGTCAGCGACGACCAGGGCATGCAGGGCTCGGGTGTTGTCATCGACGGCAAGGGCTACATCGTCACCAACAACCACGTCATCTCCGAAGCCGCCAACAACCCCAGCAAGTTCAAGACCACGGTGGTTTTCAACGACGGCAAAGAGGTGCTGGCCAACCTGGTCGGGCGCGACCCGAAGACCGACCTGGCCGTGCTCAAGGTCGACAACGTCGACAACCTGTCGGTGGCCCGTCTCGGCGACTCAGACAAGATCCGGGTCGGTGACGAGGTCATCGCGGCGGGCGCGCCGCTGGGACTGCGCAGCACCGTGACCCACGGCATCATCAGCGCCGTACACCGGCCGGTGCCGCTCTCCGGTGACGACTCCGACACCGACACCGTCATCGACGCGGTGCAGACCGATGCCTCGATCAACCACGGCAACTCCGGTGGTGCGCTGATCGACATGGATGCGCAGCTGGTCGGGATCAACACCGCCGGAAAGTCGCTGTCCGACAGCGCCAGCGGGCTGGGGTTCGCGATTCCGGTCAACGAGATGAAGACCGTCGCCGAGGCGCTGATCAAGGACGGCAAGATCGTGCACCCCACGCTGGGGGTCAGCGCCCGCTCGGTCAGCAACGCCATCGCGTCGGGTGCGCAGATCGCCAACGTCAAGGTGGGCAGCCCCGCGGAGAAGGGCGGCATGCTCGAGAACGACGTGGTGGTCAAGATCGGTGACCGCAGCGTCGCCGACGCCAACGAATTCGTCGTGGCGGTCCGCAATCTGGCCATCGGCAAGGAAGCGCCCGTCGAGGTGGTCCGTGACGGGCGGCATGTGACGCTGACGGTGACCCCCTCCGCCGACAGTTAGAAGTTCGGTTCGATGTTCGCGAATGTCGGTTGGGGCGAGATGCTGGTCCTGGTGGTGCTCGGGCTGGTGATCCTGGGCCCGGAGCGGTTGCCCGGAGCCATCCGGTGGACCGCCGGTGCACTGCGCCAGGCCCGTGACTACGTCACCAACGCCACCGACCAGCTGCGCGACGAGATCGGTCCGGAGTTCGAGGACCTGCGGGCGCCGCTGAGCGAATTGCAGAAGTTGCGCGGCATGACACCGCGCGCCGCCCTGACCCGGCATCTGCTTGACGGGGACGATTCAGTGTTCACCGCGGTCGGTTCGCTGGCCGCAGAGCCGCGCCCGATGCCGCCGGTACCGGCCGTGGTGTCCGAGCCGGGTGGACCGGCTCCCTTCGACACCGACGCAACCTAGGAAGCCTGCGTCCGCGTTCCGGCCGCCGTCCGGCTCAGCGCCGGGCGCCGGTGTCCAAGCCCAGCGACATCCCGACCAGTCCGCGTCGGCGGGTAGCCAGCTGATCGGCGACTTTGCGGAGTTCCTTGCCCGCCGTCGAGTCCGGCGAGAGCACCACCGGGGATCCGGAGTCGCCACCGGTCACCATCTCGCTGTCGATCGGCACCTGGCCGAGCAGCGGCACATCACGGCCCATCGCCCGGGTCAGCCGCTCGGCAACCCGCTCGCCACCGCCCTCGCCGAACAGGTGCATGGTGGAGCCGTCGGGCATGGCCAGCCCGGCCATGTTCTCCACCACCCCGACGACCTGCTGGCGGGTCTGCAGGGCGATCGCCCCGGCGCGTTCGGCCACCTCCGCGGCCGCCTGCTGCGGGGTGGTCACCACCAGGATCTCGGCCGACGGAACCAGCTGGGCCACCGAGATCGCGATGTCGCCGGTGCCCGGCGGTAGATCCAGCAACAGCACGTCCAGGTCGCCCCAGTAGACGTCGGCGAGGAACTGCTGCAAAGCACGGTGCAGCATCGGGCCACGCCACACCACCGGCGTGTTGCCCTGGGTGAACATCGCGATCGAGATCACCTTCACGCCGTATCCGATCGGCGGCATGATCATCGAGTCGACCTGGGTGGGCAGGGCGGTGACACCCATCATCCGCGGCACCGAGTGGCCGTAGATGTCGGCGTCGAGCACCCCGACTGACATACCGCGTTCGGCCAGCGCGACCGCGAGGTTGACCGTGACACTGGATTTGCCGACCCCGCCCTTGCCTGAGGCGATCGCGTAAACCTTGGTCAGCGAGCCCGGCTGGGCGAACGGGATGACCGGCTCCTTGGCGTCGCCGCGCAGCTGTTTGCGAAGCTCGGCGCGCTGCTCGTCGCTGAACACGTCCAGGCTGACCTTGACGGGTCCGGTGCCGGGCACGTCGTTGATGGCCGTGGTCACCATGTTGGTGATCTCGGCTTTCATCGGACAGCCGGCGATCGTCAGGTAGATCGTGACGTGCACGCTGCGGTCGTCCGCGATCTCGATGCTTTTGACCATGCCCAGATCGGTGATCGGACGCCGAATATCGGGGTCCAGCACGGTGCCCAACGCTGCATAGATCGCGTCGTGCAGGGCTGCAGTGTCATCCTGATTCTCGGACATCGGAATCGAGTCTAAGGCAGTACGGCAGGGCCTCTGCCTGTGAGATCGATCAAGCCGGCGGGACGGCCTGCGGCCCGTCCTGCGGCGCCCCGGCGGAGGCCGCGGGCGGCGGTGGGACGGCCGGCATGTCCGGTGCCCCTGGCGGCGCTGGTGCCACCGCGTAGGGCGGCATCGGCGCAGGTGGTGCCTCGGGGGAGCCGAAGGGGGCCGGGGGGACGCCGTTGGGCGGTGCTGGTGGGGCCGGCACGGCTTGGGGTTCCAGGCAGATCATTCGGCAGGCCGCCGAGGGACGCGGCAGCTGCTGTTGTTGCTGCTGCTCGGGCGAGGTCAACCACGGCGGCAGCCACGGCAGATTCGCCAGTTGGGTCTCCAAGCTCGGCTGGCCCAGGTCGATCAGCGACGATTCGGCGGGGTGATTGGCCTGGGACATCCCGTGCATGCTCAGTGATTCCGGCCCGAGCCCTTCCGGGTGTTCCAGGTGCTCGAGGTGCAGATCCGCGATCGGCGGTGCCGGGCCGACAATCGGCGGAAGGTCGACGGGAGCAACCCCGGTGGCGTAGGCCGCAGCCCAGCCCATCACGTTCTCCGCGTAGGCCATCGAGTTGTTGTAGCGCAGGATCGAAGTCAGGACGTGCGACTGTTCGCGCAGGTTCATCCCGCCGCTGCACAGATACCGCGCCGCCGCCAGCGTCGCGTCGTAGACGTTCTGCGGGTCCGCTCGACCGTCGCCGTCGCCGTCTGCGGCATACCGCGCCCAGGTTCCGGGGAGGAACTGCATGGGGCCCAGGGCGCGGGCG
The DNA here is from genome assembly GCF_045310925.1 of Mycobacterium sp. SMC-15. Taxonomy (NCBI): domain Bacteria; kingdom Bacillati; phylum Actinomycetota; class Actinomycetes; order Mycobacteriales; family Mycobacteriaceae; genus Mycobacterium; species Mycobacterium sp. SMC-15. Next base: position 220,233 of record NZ_JBJIAJ010000009.1, read on the forward strand.
TAGACCACCCGGCCGGGGGCACTGCTGGCCACGATGACTTCGTTTCCGGGCAGTGTGCCGTCCAGCGCCGGGCCGTAGATCGGCTGCAGGACGTTGCCGCGGGCGTCGGTGGCCCCGCCGTTGGCGTGCCCGGATTCGATGCGTCCGATCCCGGCGAGCAGGTTCCAGCTGATCCCACATTCGGGCGCGGCGACCGCCATCTGCTGCTCGGCGTTCTGGTAGGCCGCCAGCGCCGTCTTGGGGATCCCCAAGGTGCCCGGCGCATAGACGACGGCGGCCGGCGGCGCCGACGGGGCACCCGCGGCCACGTGCAGATTCGGCTGCGAGCGGGGTACCGCGACGACGGAGGGGCCCGATGAACGGCCGGACGTGTGCACCGAAGCCGCCAGCGGGGTGATCGCGGCGTTGCGCAGCGGCAACGAGGTCGAGGGCGAGCGGGGCGTGGCGCCCACGGCGCCGGCAAACACCAGCGGGGTGATGAACGCCAGGCCGAAGGCGGGTCGCAGGGCCGAACGGGCCGCCCGCCGCACCCGGGCAGCGCGGGACACGCGTTCCGCTGCGCCGCCCCCAGTTGGCACTCGACCGTCCCTAATTCCGCTGTGGAGAAACCGCTCGGGCTTCGTGAACTAGGTCACCATACCCAACGACGGTCCTGCTGATGACCGTTATCTGGTCCGCGTCACCGGTCAGGACGGCCGCTGCACGGACTCCGGGGCGGCGGGGTCGGGCTCCGGACGCAGGGTCTCCAGCAGTTCGCGGACCCGCTCGAGTTCGTGGTGCAGGTAGTCGCGAGTGGCGACCTCACCGACCGCCAGCCGCAGGGACGCCAGCTCCCGGGCCAGGTACTCGGTGTCGGCTTTGGTCTGCGCGGCACGGCGGCGGTCCTCGTCCAGGCTGACCCGGTCACGGTTCTCCTGCCGGTTCTGGGCCAGCAGGATCAGCGGAGCGGCGTAGGCGGCCTGGGTGGAAAAGGCCAGGTTGAGCAGGATGAACGGATACGGGTCCCACTTCAGGCTGACCGCGTACACGTTCAGCAGGATCCAACCCACCACCAGCACGGTCTGAATGGCCAGATAGCGCCCGGTGCCGAAGAACCGCGCCACCGATTCGGTGAACCGGCCCAGCGCGTCGGGATCCATATTCAGGCTGGGCAGCCGTGAGGTGCGGGGCGTGGAGAGCCGCTGTGATGTGGAGCGGTCGGTCACGACGGCCTCCCGGCGAGTTTCGGCCCCAGGTCCGGTTCGGGTGTTTCGCGCCAATCATCCGGCAGCAGGTGGTCCAGCACGTCGTCCACCGTCACCGCGCCCAGCAGGTGATTCTGCTCGTCGAGCACCGGCCCGCAGACCAGGTTGTAGGCGGCGAAGTAGCGGGTCAGCTCCGCCAACGACACCTCCGGGTTCAGCGCCGGCAGGTCGGAGTCGACGAACCCGCCGATGAGTTCGGCCGGTGGCACCCGCAGCAGCCGTTGCAGCGCGACACAGCCCAGGTAGCGCCCGGTCGGGGTGGCGGTCGGGGCTCGGGTCACGAAAACCAGCGACGACAGCGCCGGGGTGAGGTCGGGGTCGCGCACCCGGGCCAGCGCCTCGGCGACCGAGGTGTCGGCGGTCAGCACCACCGGGTTGGTGGTCATCAACCCGCCCGCGGTGTCGGGGGAGTGCTCCAGCAGTCGGCGCACCGGATCGGAGTCGTCGGGGTCCATCCGCGCCAGCAGGGCTTCGGCTTCGGTCGGGTTCATCACGCCCAACAGGTCCGCGGCGTCATCGGGGTCCATCTCCTCCAGGACGTCGGCGGCCCGATCGGCGCCCAACTGGCCCAGCACGACGGCCTGACGTTCCTCGGGCAGCTCCTGCAGGATGTCGGCCAGCCGTGCGTTGTCCAGCGCGTTGATCACCTCGTAGCGCCGCTTGGGCGGCAGCTCGCGGATAGCGTCGGCAACCTCGATCGGCCGCCAGCCCTCGAACTGCTGCAGCAGCTGCGCAACACCCTGTCCGGGCATCGCCAGTGCCGATGGGGTCAGGCCCTGCACGTTGTGCCAGTCCACGATGTGTACGGAGGCGCGCCGGCCCAACCGCCGCGAGTGCCGCACCGCGATCCGTGTCACCAGCCAGTCGCGGGTGCGGCTCTGTTCGATGGCCAGGTCGGTGATCGCCACATCGACGCCGGCCAGTTCCGGCAGCTCCGGGTCGGTGACCCGGACCTTGGTGTCCAGGACCTGGCCGAGCACCAGTGCCTCACCGGGCCGCTGGTTGAACTTGCGCAGGGACACCGTTCCGGTGTTGAGGGTGACCGCGTTGGGTTCGATCGACGCGACCCGCAGAATCGGCACGAAGATGCGTCTGCGGGTGGGCAGTTCGACTACCAGTCCCAGGACACGCGGCTGCTGGCGCACGATGCTGAGACTGACCACCACATCGCGGACCCGGCCCACGGATTCGCCGAACGGGCCTAGCACCAGCATCCGCGCAAGCCGCGCTGCGTAAACCCTGTTGCTCGACGCCATGGTTGAAAGGGTAGGAGTATTTAGGTGACCAACGTGTATCGCCCCCGCCGTACTTGCCTGTCGGTACCTGGCAGCAGCCAGAAGATGATCGACAAGGCCAAGGGCCTATCCGCAGATGAGGTCTTCCTCGACCTGGAGGACGCCGTCGCTCCAGCGGCAAAAGAGCAGGCCCGGACCCTGGTCGCCCAAGCGTTGACCGCGCGAGACTGGACGGCGCCGCTGCTCGGGGTGCGGGTCAACGACTGGACCACCCCGTGGACGCATGCCGACCTGATCGAGGTGGTCTCGGCGGTTGGTGCCGCTGGTAGCCGACTCGACGTGATCGTGCTGCCGAAGGTGTCGGACGCCTCGCATGTCCAGGCCCTCGATCTGCTGCTCACCCAGCTGGAGACCATCCACGGCCTGCCGGTCGGGCAGATCGGTGTCGACGCCCAGATCGAAGACGCCCGCGGCTTGATGAACATCAACGCGATCGCCGCAGCGCCGCGAGTGCAGGCCTTGGTGCTCGGACCGGCCGACCTGATGGCCAGCCTCAACACCCGCACCCTGGAGGTCGGCGAGCAGCCCGAGGGATACACCGAGGGCGACGCCTACCACCACGTTCTGATGACGATCCTGGTGGCGGCGCGCGCCCACGGGGTCGCCGCCGTCGACGGGCCGTATCTGAAAGTGCGTGACGTCGAGGCCTTCCGGCGGGTGGCCGGCCGTTCGGCCGCACTCGGGTACGACGGCAAATGGGTGCTGCATCCCGACCAGATCGCGGCGGGCAACGAGATCTTCAGCCCGCGTCAGTCCGAGTACGACCACGCCGAGCTGATCCTGGAGGCCTACGCGTGGCACACCTCGCACGCCGGCGGTGCTCGCGGTGCGGTGATGCTCGGTGACGAGATGCTCGACGAGGCCAGCCGCAAGATGGCGTTGGTGGTGGCGGGCAAGGGCCGGGCGGCCGGAATGCGCCGTGAGGCACCGCCGTTCACGCCGCCATCGGGCTAGCGGGGTGGGGGCCTAGTTCAGGGCGATCATCGCGAGGATGAACGAGAGCGTCACGGCGACACCGCCTATCGCGGTTCCGGCCACCGCCATGCCGTGACCGGCCTCACCGGTCGACTTGATCTGGCTCAATGCCACGCCCCCGAGGATGACACCGGCCACCCCCAGTGGCCAGAACACCAGGCCGAGCAGCGACACGATCAGGGAGCTGACCGCCAGGACGTTGGTCTTCTGCGCCTGGCCCGGATTGAAGTAGCTGCCCGGATACGGCGCGCCGTATCCCGACGGGGGGTAGCCCGGGGGATTGCCGTAGCCCGGCGGCGGGTATCCGGGAGGGGCGCCGAGTCCCGGGTATTCGCCCGGGGCGGGAGGTGTGGGTGGCAGGTAGCCGCCGGGCGGCAGGTAATTGCCCGGCGGTGGGGGCGGCGGATAACCGGCCGGAGGCGGCGGGGGGAAGCCGGGCGGCGGATAGCCGGGTGCCGGCGGGTAGCCCTCGAACCCCGACGGGTAGGGCCAGCCGCCCTGGTCGGGCGCGGGTGCACCCGGGTCGGCCCAGGGCTGGTCGGGATTGCCTCGCGGATTCTCGCCAGAATCCCCGCCGGGAGCTGTCATGCTGTTCAACCTAGCCGATGCACCGCGGCCGGCTTGTCGTCCGACAGCCGCTTCCCGGAGCGAGGAGAGAGAAATCCCATGACCAGCCCCTTTCAGCCCGGACAGACTCCCGATCCTCTCGGTGCGGCAAGTGCGCCGGGGCGCCGTGATGTGGGCCGGCTGCCGACCCCGCCGAAAGGCTGGCCGATCGGGGCGTACCCCACCTACGCCGAGGCCCAGCGCGCGGTGGACTACCTGTCCGACCAACAGTTCCCGGTGCACCAGGTGACGATCGTCGGTGTCGACCTGATGCAGGTCGAGCGGGTCACCGGCCGGCTCACCTGGCCCAAAGTGCTGGGCGGCGGCGTGCTGACCGGTGCCTGGCTGGGCCTGTTCATCGGCCTGGTGCTGGGCATCTTCAGTGAAAACCCGACCCAGGCGCTGGTGACCGGCCTGATCGCCGGGGTGTTCTTCGGTTTGATCACCTCATCGGTCCCGTACGCGATGGCCCGCGGTACAAGGGATTTCAGCTCGACCATGCAGCTGGTTGCGGGCCGCTATGACGTGCTGTGCGATCCGCAGAGCGCCGAGCAGGGCCGGGATCTGTTGGCGAAGCTGACGCTCTGACTGCGCGTTGTTGCGTAGCGCCCTCGGGCGGCCTTACCGTCGTGGCACGAAACGGCAACGGGAGGCGGGTGGCGTGGCGAGTCGGCGCGGTCGCGTACGGCGGCTGGGCGCGGCTGCGCTGACCGCACTGACCGTTGCGTCGGCCGGATCGGCCTGCGGTTCGTCCGGGCCGGGCGCCGGTATACCGGTGATCAGCGTCTACACCCCGGCCAATGACACCGCGACGTTCCGGGTGATCGCGGCGCGCTGCACCGAACAGGCCGGCGGCCGGTACCGGGTGCAGCAGTTCAGCCTGCCGCGCGCCGCGGACGATCAGCGCCTACAGCTGGCGCGCCGGCTGACCGGCAATGACCGCACCTTGGACGTGGTGGGCCTGGATGTGGTGTGGACCGCCGAGTTCGCCGAGGCCGGCTGGGCGTTGCCGCTGGCTGAGGACCCGGCCGGCAAGGCCGAGGCCGACGCCGCCGACGACACGCTTCCCGGCCCGCTCGCGACCGCCCGCTGGCACGATCGGCTCTATGCCGCACCGCTGGTAACCAACACCCAATTGCTTTGGTACCGGCCGGATTTGATGAAATCGGCGCCGTCCACCTGGGAGGGCATGGTCGCCGAGGCGGCCCGCTTGCACGCCGCGGGCCAGCCCAGCTGGATTGCGGTGCAGGCCAAGCAATACGAGGGCTTGGTGGTGTGGTTCAACACCCTGCTGGAAAGCGCCGGGGGGCGGGTCCTGGGCGACGACGGCAAGACCGTCACCCTCACCGACACCGCTGAGCACCGGGCCGCCACCGTCGCGGCGCTGAAAGTCATGAAGGCGGTGGCGACCGCTCCGGGTGCCGACCCGTCGATCACCCAGACCGATGAGGGCACCGCCCGACTCGCATTCGAGCAGGGCAAGGCGGCGCTGGAGGTCAATTGGCCCTTCGTGCTGCCGTCCATGCTGGAGAACGCCGTCAAGGGCGGGGTGGGGTTCCTTCCGCTGCAAGGGCGTTCGGACCTGGCCGGCAGTATCAACGGCATCGGCGCTTTCGCGCCGAGCGACGAGCAGTACCGCATTGCTTATGAGGCCAGCCGCAACGTGCTCGGGTATGCGCCGTATCCGGCGGTGCTGCCGGGACATCCGGCCAGGGTGACACTCGGTGGATTGAACCTGGCGGTGGCCAGGACCACCCGGCATCGTGCCGAGGCGTTCGACGCGGTGCGCTGTCTGCGAAATGCGGCGAACCAGAAGTATGTCGCGATCGAAGGGGGGCTGCCCGCGGTGCGCGCCTCGGTGTATGCCGACCCGCAGTTCCAAGAGAAGTACCCGCAGCACAACGTGATCCGTCAGCAACTCACCGACGCCGCGGTGCGCCCGGTGACACCGGTCTATCAGGCGGTGTCGACCCGGATATCGGCGACGCTGGCGCCCATCAGCGCCATCGACCCGGAGCGCACCGCCGATGAGCTCACCGTGCAGGTGCGCAAGGCCATCGACGGTAAGGGACTCATCCCGTGACCCGCGCCGATGACGTCCGTTCACAGCGCCGGCTCGCGGTGGCGCTGGTCGCGCCGGCGGTGATCCTGATGCTGGCCGTGACGGCCTACCCGATCGGTTATGCGATCTGGCTGAGCCTGTTGCGCTACAACCTGGCCACCCCCGGGGACACCTCCTTCGTCGGCCTGGCCAACTATCAGACCACCCTGACCGACTCGTATTGGTGGACCGCGTTCGCGGTGACGCTGGGTATCACCGTGGTCTCGGTGGCCTTCGAATTCGTCTTCGGCCTGGCGCTGGCACTGGTGATGCACCGCAGCTTGTTCGCCAAGGGGATGGTGCGCACGGCGGTGCTGGTGCCCTACGGCATCGTCACGGTGGCGGCCGCCTACAGCTGGTATTACGCCTGGACTCCGGGGGCCGGTTACCTGGCCAATCTGCTGCCCACCGGGAGTGCGCCGCTGACCCACCAGTTGCCGTCGTTGGGGATCGTGGTGCTGGCCGAGGTGTGGAAGACGACGCCGTTCATGGCGCTGCTGCTATTGGCCGGGCTGGCGCTGGTGCCCGAGGAACTGCTCAAGGCGGCCCAGATGGACGGTGCCGGCGCCTGGCGGCGGTTGGTCACCATCATTCTGCCGATCATGAAACCGGCGATCCTGGTGGCGTTGCTGTTTCGCACGCTGGACGCGTTTCGGATCTTCGACAACATCTACGTGCTCACGGGCGGCTCCAACAGCACCGGCTCGGTGTCGATCCTGGGCTACGACAACCTGTTCAAGGGATTCAACGTGGGCTTGGGGTCGGCGATCTCGGTGTTGATCTTCATCTGCGTGGCACTGATCGCGTGGGTGTTCGTCAAGGTGTTCGGTGCCGCGGCGCCGGGGTCGAGCCAGAAATGACCGAGCTTCGCCGCCGCACCGCGTGGCTGATCATCGACCTGGTAGTGGTGCTCTACGCGCTGGTCCCGGTGCTGTGGATCTTCTCGTTGTCGCTCAAACCGACGTCAACGGTCAAGGACGGCAAGTTGATTCCTTCGTCGGTGACCCTGGACAACTATCGCGGCATCTTCGCCGGTGATGTGTTCGGCTCGGCGCTGATCAACTCGGTGGGCATCGGCCTGATCACCACGGTGATCGCGGTGGTGATCGGCGCAATGGCCGCCTATGCGGTGGCGCGCCTGGACTTCCCCGGGAAGCGGCTGCTGGTCGGGGCGGCCCTGCTGATCGCGATGTTCCCCCAGATATCTCTGGTGACACCGATTTTCAACATCGAGCGGGCCACCGGGCTGTTCGACACCTGGTTGGGTTTGATCATTCCCTACATCACGTTCGCGCTGCCGCTGGCGATCTACACCCTCTCGGCGTTCTTCTCCGAGATTCCGTGGGACCTGGAGAAGGCCGCCAAGATGGACGGCGCCACTCCCGGTCAGGCGTTCCGCAAGGTGATTGCGCCGCTGGCGGCGCCGGGCATCGTCACCGCCGCGATTCTGGTCTTCATCTTCGCGTGGAACGACCTGCTGTTGGCGTTGTCGCTGACGGCCACCAAGGCCTCGGTCACCGCGCCGGTCGCGATCGCCAACTTCACCGGCAGTTCGCAATTCGAGGAGCCGACCGGATCGATCGCGGCGGGTGCCATGGTGATCACCGTGCCGATCATCGTCTTTGTTCTAATCTTCCAACGACGGATCGTGGCGGGACTGACCTCCGGCGCGGTGAAGGGATAAGCCGATGGCAGAGATCGAACTCGTCCACATCACCAAGAGCTACCCCGATGGCGCGGTGGCGGTGAAGGATCTGTCGCTGAGCATCGCCGACGGGGAGTTCATCATTCTGGTGGGGCCCTCGGGCTGCGGAAAATCCACCACGCTGAACATGATCGCCGGTCTGGAGGAGATCTCGTCGGGGGAGTTGCGCATCGGGGGCCAGCGCGTCAACGAACGTGCACCCAAGGACCGCGACATCGCGATGGTGTTCCAGTCCTACGCGCTCTATCCGCACATGTCGGTGCGGCAGAACATCGCTTTCCCGCTGACCCTGGCCAAGATGAAGAAGCCGCAGATCGCCGAAAAGGTGGCGGAGGTGGCCCGAATCCTGGACCTGAGCGAGCTGCTGGATCGCAAGCCGTCGCAGCTCTCCGGCGGCCAGCGTCAACGCGTCGCGATGGGGCGGGCGATCGTGCGGCACCCCAAGGCATTTCTGATGGACGAGCCGCTGTCTAACCTCGACGCCAAGCTGCGGGTGCAGATGCGCAGCGAGATCGCCCGGTTGCAGCGCAGGTTGGGCACCACCACCGTCTACGTCACCCATGACCAGACCGAGGCGATGACGCTCGGCGACCGGGTGGTGGTGATGCACGGTGGGATCGCCCAGCAGATCGGCACGCCCGACGAGCTCTACGAGCGCCCCGCCAACCTGTTCGTCGCCGGATTCGTCGGCTCTCCGGCGATGAACTTCTTCCCGGGCACGCTGACCGCGAGCGGCGTGCGGCTGCCGATCGGGGAGGTACCGCTCGACGCGGCGACTCGCGAGGCGATCGGCAGGCATCCCGCACCTGCCGGCGGTGAGGTGGTCATCGGGGTGCGTCCGGAGCATCTCGGCGATGCCGCCCTGCTCGACGACGCCGGGCGCGGTGCCGCGGTGCGGTTCGCGGCCCGTGTCGATCTCGTCGAATCGCTGGGCGCGGACAAGTACCTGTACTTCACCCCGAACGTATCCGGCGACGCGCCCGCCGAAAACGATCTGGTGGCCAGGGTTCCCGCGGCGTCGAAGGCGTCCGGCGGGCAGCCGATCGAGCTGGCCCTGCAGCCCGACAACGTGGTCGTGTTCGACGCCAAGACCGGGGTGAACCTGACCGTGCCGCCGGCCGCGTGATGAGCGACGATCTGGATCGGGTGCGTGAGCATGTCCGGCGGCACTTCGCGGACGTCGCCGAGCCCGACGCGGCGCGGGTGACGTTTCTGGGTGTCGAGCCCATCGAGGTGTTGCGGTTCGGGCCCGGACCCGACCGGATGGTGCACTACGTCTCGGCGGGCTGCTCGCGTCACCCCATGGGTGACCCCGGCCAGCTGCTGGCCGACCCGGTGCACGGCCCCCGGGCCGAAATCGTTGTGAGCCTGCGTTCTTCGGGTTCTGACACCGGGCTGGCCCGCAGCCTCGCTGCGGTAGCGGCCGCGCCGGTGGTCGAAGGGGTGGTGCTGGTGCCCGATGCACTGATCGATCTCGGGGGGCCGCTGTGGACCGGGCCTTCGGGTCCGGTGCCGTTCACCGCGGTGCTGCTGGGCGACAGCGACATCGCCGAGTTGGCGTTGGCCCCGCCGCGAGAGCCGGTGCGGTTTTTGTCGGCCATCCCGATCACCGCGACCGAGGCCGCATGGGTGCGGCTCAAGGGCGCCGAGGCCATGCGGGAGGCCTGGCGCTCCGACGGTGTGGACGTCTTCGATCCGGCCCGCCCCGCGTCCGCGCCGGCCTAGCGGCGTGTTCCCTCCGGCGAGCGGGCGTGTTTGTACACCGACACGCCGAGAAATCCGTGCAACTGTGCACGCTCGCACCCGGGTGTGAGCGTGCACAGTTGCACAACCGCAGCGGCGTGTCGGTGTACAAACACGCCCCCTCGCGGGGATGAGCCCTCGCGGGGATGAGCCCTCGTGGGGATGGCTCAGAGCCAGCCGTTGCGGCGGAACGCGCGGTAGAGCATCGCGGAGATCACGCCCATGCCCGCCACCACCATCGGGTAGCCGAACGCCCAGTGCAGCACCGGCATGCGGTCGAAGTTCATGCCATAGATTCCGGCGATCATGGTCGGGACGGCGATGATGCCGGCCCAGGCCGACATCTTGCGCATGTCGGTGTTCTGTTGCATGCCCACGCGTGCCAGGGCGGCCTGCACCAGCGAGCTGAGCAACTCGTCGTATCCGGCGATCTGCTCGGCGGCACGGGTCTGGTGGTCGGCGACGTCACGCAGGTAGCGCCGCACCTCTTTGGAGATCAGATCCCGGTATACGGTCTGCATCCGCTCGAAGGGCACGGACAGGGGTGCGACCGCGCGCCGCAGCTCGACGACTTCGCGCTTGATCTGGTAGATCGGTTCGACGTCGGTGCGGGCGCCCGGCGCGAACGCCGCCTCCTCGATGACGTCGATGTCGCTTTCCATGAGGTTGGTCACCTCGACGTAGCGGTCCACCACATAGTCGGCGATGGCATGCATCACCGCGAACGGCCCCAGTCGCATCTGCTCGGGATCGGTGTCCATCCGCTTGCGGACGTTGGCCAAGCCGCTGTGCTCACCGTGCCGGACGGTGACCACGAAGTTCTTGCCGACGAAGATCATGATCTCGCCCGTTTCGACGATCTCGCGCGGCAGCACCGCCGATTCGTGCGGCACATAGTTGACGGTCTTGAGTGCCAAGAACAGGGTGTCGTCGTAGCGCTCCAGCTTGGGCCGCTGATGTGCCTGAACAGCGTCTTCGACGGACAGCGGGTGCAGTTGGAAGGTGGTGGCCACGCCCTGCATCTGCGCCTCGCCCGGCTCGTGCAATCCGACCCAGACGAACGCCTCTCGGCCACCCGCCTCGAGCTCGCGCACCTTGGCCCGCGCGCCGGCGGGGGTGAATTCGCCGGGAATTCGCTCGCCGTCTGCATAGACACCGCAGTCGACCAGCACTCGGGGTGTCGGGTCTTGCAACGCCGTCATGGCCGATCTCCCTCCGGCGCAGGTGCCGGTCAAATGCTACGCGTCCGGAGCCAACGTGCACGGTGAGCGCGATGCAGGGCCGGAGGTCCCCGAGTTTCGATGACGACGCCGGTGCGCTAGTTTCGAGCCGGACCAAACCCAGACCAGTCGAACTCGTTCGAGGAGCACTTGACGTGAGCAAAACCCCACTCAAGGTGGCCGTCACCGGCGCCGCCGGCCAGATCGGCTACAGCCTGTTGTTCCGCCTGGCCAGCGGCTCGTTGCTGGGCCCCGACCAGCCGATCGAACTGCGCCTGCTGGAGATCGAGCCTGCCCTCAAGGCGCTCGAGGGTGTCGTCATGGAACTCGACGACTGTGCCTTCCCGCTGCTGTCGGGTGTGCAGATCGGCTCGGACGCGAACAAGATCTTCGACGGCGTGAACTTGGCGCTGCTGGTGGGCGCCCGCCCGCGCGGCCCGGGCATGGAGCGCAGCGACCTGCTCGAGGCCAACGGCGCGATCTTCACCGCGCAGGGCAAGGCCCTCAACGCGGTCGCGGCCTCCGACATCCGGGTGGGTGTGACCGGCAACCCGGCCAACACCAACGCGCTGATCGCGATGACCAACGCCCCCGACATCCCCAACGAGCGTTTCTCCGCGCTGACCCGCCTGGACCACAATCGGGCGATCTCGCAGCTGGCCGCCAAGACCGGCGCCAAGGTCACCGACATCACCAAGATGACGATCTGGGGCAACCACTCCGCGAGCCAGTACCCGGACCTGTTCCACGCCGAGGTCGGTGGGCGTAACGCCGCCGAGGTCGTGAACGACCAGGCCTGGATCGAGAACGACTTCATCCCCACGGTCGCCAAGCGTGGCGCGGCGATCATCGACGCCCGTGGCGCCTCGTCGGCCGCCTCCGCCGCGTCGGCCACCGTCGACGCTGCGCGGAGCTGGTTGCTCGGCACTCCCGACAATGACTGGGTGTCGATGGCCGTGGTCTCCGACGGCTCCTACGGTGTGCCGGAGGGCCTGATCTCGTCGTTCCCGGTCACCACCAAGAACGGTGACTGGAGCATCGTGCAGGGCCTGGAGATCGACGACTTCTCCCGCGGCCGGATCGACGCCTCGACCGCCGAGCTGGCCGAGGAGCGCGAGGCTGTCACCGGACTGGGCCTGATCTAAGGTCTTGGGCCCGGCGGGCCGACCTCCTGCGCCAGCTGTACGCGGGAGGTCAGCCCCCGCTTGGTGTAGACGTGGGTCAGATGCGTCTGCACGGTGCGCGCTGAAACGAAGAGCCGAGCGGCAATGTCCTTGTTCGGCGGTCCTTCGCCGACCAATCGGGCGACGTCGACGTCGGTTGTGGTGAGCGAGGTCCAGCCGGGTTTGCTTCGTAGTGGTCCCGCTCAGCCCGCTCGGGTTCGCCTCGAGCAAACGCAAGGCGCCCACGCGGTATTCGGTCCCATGATCCGGTACCAGCCCGTCGCTGCGGAGACGCCGTCATCGGCCCCTTGCTGTGCCGCAGGAAGATCGCCGAGCACTAGCGCAGTTTCGGCTCGGCGCCAAGCGGAATATGGCGGCAACCTGGCTGTAGACGCCGATGTGATGCCGGCAAATCATCAGCGAAAGCGCGTGGCTGCGCATGCGGGATGCCTTGGCTGCCCCCAGCCGATCGAAAGAATGTAAAACCAGCGCAGTACCCTGGCCTATCGATGCCCGAGAAACTTGCGAACATGGCCAACAGCTCGCCGATCGTCATCGGAGACGAAGAGATCTTCGAAGCCCACACGGGCGGGAAGATCTCAGTCGACCTCAAAACCCCGTTGGACAGCCAGCGCGCGTTGTCGATCGCCTACACCCCGGGTGTGGCGCAGGTCAGTCGCGCCATCGCCGCGGACCACACGCTGGCGGCCCGCTACACCTGGGCGCACCGGCTGGTGGCCGTGGTCAGCGACGGTACGTCGGTGCTCGGGCTGGGTGACCTCGGGCCGACGGCGTCGCTGCCGGTGATGGAGGGCAAGGCCGCGTTGTTCAAGACGTTCGCCGGCCTGGACTCCATTCCGATCGTGTTGGACACCAAGGATCCGGACGAGATCGTCGAGACGCTGGTGCGGCTACGCCCGTCGTTCGGGGCGGTCAACCTGGAGGACATCTCGGCGCCGCGCTGCTTCGAGATCGAGCGGCGTGTGATCGAGGCGCTGGACTGCCCGGTGATGCATGACGACCAGCACGGCACCGCGATCGTGGCGTTGGCGGCTCTGCTGGGTGCGGCCAAGGTGCTCGACCGCGACATTGCGTCGCTGCGAGTGGTGGTCTCCGGTGCCGGCGCCGCGGGTGTGGCCTGCGCGAACATCCTGCTCTCGAGGGGCATTTCGGAGATGATCGTGCTGGATTCGCAGGGTGTGCTGCACCCGGAGCGCTCCGGCATGAACGACGTCAAGCTGGAGCTGGCGCAGCGGACCAATCCTCGTGGCCTGACCGGCGGCCTGGCCGAGGCGCTGGCCGGCGCCGACGTCTTTCTGGGCGCATCCGGCGGGGTCGTGCCGGAGGAGCTGATCGCGACGATGGCTCCGGGCGGGGTGGTGTTCGCGCTGTCCAACCCCGACCCCGAGATCCACCCCGACCTGGCGGCCAAGTACGCGGCGGTGGTGGCAACCGGTCGCAGCGACTTCCCCAACCAGATCAACAATGTGCTGGCCTTCCCCGGGGTGTTCCGTGGTGCGCTGGACGCCGGTGCGCGCCGCATCACCGAGGCGATGAAGTTGGCTGCAGCAGAGGCGATTTTCTCCGTCGTCGCCGACGAGCTGGCCCCCGACCGTATCGTGCCCAGCCCGCTGGATCCCCGGGTCGAGCCGGCTGTAGCGGCCGCCGTCGCGGCGGCTGTCGACTCCGGGTCGTAGAGCGCACGGTGCCCCGGCCGCGAGGACATCAGCTGCGCCGCCTGGCGCTCGGATGGGCGGCCGTGCTGATCGCCGGTTGTGCTGCCCACCCGGGGCCGTCGTCGTTGAGCGTGGGAATGTCGCCGGATCCGCAATCGCAGGTACTGGGCCACCTGTATGCGAGCGCCCTGCGCGGTGCCGGTGCCGCGGTGCGGCTTGAGGCCGTTGCCGATCCTGTTGCCGGGCTGGATGCGGGGGAGTTGACTGTCGTTCCTGGTCTCACCGGCCGCTTCTTGGCGATGTTCGCCCGCGATTCCGCAGCCCGCTCCGACCGGGGTGTCTACTGGGCGTTGGCCGGCGCGCTGCCGGAGGGTCTCGCGGTCGGTGACTACGCCATGACCGCCGAGGACAAGCCCACATTGGCCGTGACGAAGGCGACCGCGACCGCGTGGGGCGACACCGACCTGGCCGCGCTCGTCAGACATTGCACCGGGTTGACGGTAGGAGCTGTCGCGGGTGCGCGGGCGCCGAATGTGGTGGGCCGTTGCAGCCTGCCGATGGTGCGCGAATTCCCTGATGAGGCAGCGCTGTTCGCTGCGTTGCAGGCCCGTCAGATCATCGCAGCGTGGACCAGTACTGCCGATCCCGACGTGCCCAAAGGCGCTGTGCTGCTCGCCGACGCAAGTCCCGCGTTGGTGCGCGCCGAGAATGTGGTGCCGCTGTATCGCCGCAATGAGTTGACCGAAGCCCAGCTGCTGGCGATCAATCAGGTGGCCGGCGTGCTGGACACCGACGCTCTGATCGACATGCGCCGACAGGTGGCCGCCGGTGCCGACCCGCAGGTCGTCGTGGACGCCTTCTTGGACGAGCACCCGCTGGGCAGATAGCGGACCTACTGTGGCCTGAGTTTGGGGATGCCGAACGAGAACAGGCGTTGGTAGCGCGAGCCCAAGATGCGCACCAGCAGGTCCAAAATCCGCGCGTCGTTTCCGATGAGCACGCGGGCCCGGTTCTTGCTGACGCCGTCGAGGATCACTCGGGCGGCCTCTTCGGCGGTGGTGGAAGCCAGTTTCCGGTCGAAGAAGTCGGCCATGGCCGCGGCGTCCAGACCTTCGGCGACGGTGGCGTTGCGGGCGATGGCGGTCTTGATGCCGCCCGGGTGCACCGTGGTCACGTTGACCGGGTGCTTGTTGATGGCCATCTCCTGGTTCAGCGCCTCGGTGAAGCCGCGGACCGCGAACTTCGCCGCGTTGTAGGCGGCCTGGCCGGGCATGGACAGCAGCCCGAACAAACTGGAGATGTTGATGACGTGTCCGTCGCCGGATTCGATCAGGTGCGGCAGGAAGGCCTTGGTGCCGTTGACCACGCCCCAGAAGTCGACGTCCATCACCCGCTCGATGTCCTTGAACGGGCTGATCTCGACGTCGCCACTGAACGCGATGCCGGCGTTGTTGTAGATCTGGTTGACCTTGCCGAAGTGTTCCTTGACCTCTTCGGCGTAGGCCAGGAACGCTTCCCGCTCGGTGACGTCGAGGCGGTCGGCCTTGACCCGCACGCCTAGCGCGGTCAGCCGGCGCTCGGTCTGAGCGAGCCCCTCGGTATCGACGTCGCTGATCGCCAGCTGCGCTCCCGCGCGGGCCAGCTCGATGGCCAGCGCTTGACCGATACCTGAACCGGCACCGGTGACGACGGCGACCTTTCCGGCGAATCCCTGCATGTGCTCTCCCCGCGGTCGGTGGACCACACGAGCCTATCCGGTACCGCCGGTACCGGGTTGATCGGCCTCGGTGAGCGTGCGCAGTTGTACTGAATCACGCGGCGTGTTGCGTACAAACACGCACGCTCGCAAGCGGGCGGTACCCCCAGCTCGCCGGGTGGTGACGGTGCCTCAGCCGAACGCCGAGTCGATGATCTCCTGCTGCTCGACCGCGTGCACCTTCGACGACCCCGACGACGGCGCCGACATCGCCCGCCGCGAGATCCGCTTGACCCCGGTCAGCTTCTCCGGCAGCAGCTCCGGCAGCTCCAGGCCGAACCGTGGCCACGCGCCCTGGTTGGCCGGCTCCTCCTGCACCCAGAAGAACTGCTGCGCGTTCGGGTAGCGGTCCAGGGTTGCGGCGAGGCGGCGCTTGGGCAGCGGGGCCAGCTGTTCGATCCGCACGATCGCGATGTCGTCGCGCCCGTCCTTGGCCTTGCGGGCGACCAGCTCGTAGTAGAGCTTGCCGCTGGTCATCAACACCCGGGTGACCTTGTTGCGGTCGCCCACGCCGTCCTCGTAGGTGGGCTCCTCGAGCACCGAGCGGAACTTGACGTCGGTGAAGTCCTTGACGTCGCTGATCGCCGCCTTGTTGCGCAGCATCGACTTGGGGGTGAACACGATCAGCGGACGCTGGATCCCGTCGAGTGCATGGCGGCGCAGCAGGTGGAAGTAGTTCGACGGCGTCGAGGGCATCGCAATCGTCATCGAGCCCTCCGCCCACAGCTGCAGGAACCGCTCGATGCGCCCGGAGGTGTGATCCGGGCCCTGGCCCTCGTGGCCGTGCGGCAGCAGCAGCACCACGTTGGACAGCTGGCCCCACTTGGCTTCGCCGGAGCTGATGAACTCGTCGATGATCGACTGTGCGCCGTTGACGAAGTCACCGAACTGCGCTTCCCAGAGCACCAGGGCTTCGGGGTTGCCGACGGTATAGCCGTATTCGAAGCCGACGGCGGCGAACTCGGACAGCGGCGAGTCATAGACCAGGAACTTTCCGCCGGTCGGGGTGCCGTCGGCGTTGGTGGCCAGCAGCTGCAACGGGCTGAACTCCGCGCCGTTGGCCTGGTCGATGATCACCGAATGCCGCTGCGAGAAGGTGCCGCGGCGGGTGTCCTGCCCGGACAGCCGGATCAGCTTGCCTTCGGCGACCAGCGAGCCCAGTGCCAGCAGCTCGCCGAACGCCCAGTCCACCTTGCCCTCGTAGGCCATCTCGCGGCGTCGCTCCAGCACCGGAAGGACGCGCGGGTGCACGGTGAAGCCCTCGGGGATCGCCATGAAGGCGTCGCCGATGCGGGCCAGCATCGCCTTGTCGACCGCGGTGTTCAGTCCGCGCGGTACCTGTTGCTCGGACTCCACCGACTCACTCGGCAGCGCGGCGTGCTTCTCCAGTTCGCGGATCTCGTTGAACACCCGTTCCAGCTGACCGTGGTAGTCGCGCAGCGCGTCCTCGGCCTCCTTCATCGAGATGTCGCCGCGGCCGATCAGGTCTTCGGTGTAGCTCTTGCGAACACCGCTCTTGGTGCCGATCACGTCGTACATGTAGGGGTTCGTCATCGACGGGTCGTCGCCCTCGTTGTGCCCGCGGCGGCGGTAGCACAGCATGTCGATGATGACGTCCTTGTGGAACTTCTGCCGGAAGTCCACCGCCAGCCGGGCCACCCAGTCGCAGGCTTCCGGGTCGTCACCGTTGACGTGGAAGATCGGCGCGCCGATCATCTTGGCCACGTCGGTGCAGTACTCGCTGGAACGCGAGTAGTCCGGCGCCGTGGTGAAACCGATCTGGTTGTTGACCACGATGTGGATGGTGCCGCCGACCCGGTAGCCGGGCAGCAGTGCCATGTTCAGCGTCTCGGCGACCACGCCCTGGCCGGCAAACGCGGCGTCGCCGTGCAGCATCATCGGCACGACTGAGAACGGCGGGTCTTCGTCGGTGCCCAACGCGCCCCGGCCCAGCAGGTCCTGACGCGACCGGACCAGCCCCTCGAGCACCGGGTCGACGGCCTCCAAGTGTGACGGGTTGGCGGTCAGCGACACCTGAATGTCGTTGTCGCCGAACATCTGCAGGTACACCCCGGTGGCGCCCAGGTGGTACTTGACGTCGCCGGAGCCGTGCGCCTCGGCTGGATTGAGGTTGCCCTCGAACTCGGTGAAGATCTGCGAGTACGGCTTGCCGACGATGTTGGCCAACACGTTGAGCCGGCCGCGGTGCGGCATGCCGATGACGACCTCGTCGAGGCCGTGCTCGGCGCACTGGTCGATGGCCGCGTCCATCATCGGGATGACGGTCTCGGCGCCTTCGAGGGAGAACCGCTTCTGGCCGACGTACTTGGTCTGCAGGAAGCTCTCGAACGCCTCGGCGGCATTGAGCTTGCTCAGAATGTACTTCTGCTGCGCCACAGTCGGTTTGACGTGCTTGACCTCGACGCGTTCCTGCAGCCACTGCTGCTGCTCGGGCTCGAGGATGTGGGTGTACTCCACACCGACGTGGCGGCAGTAGGCGTCGCGCAGGACCGACAGGATCTCGCGCAGCTTGCGGAAGTCACCGCCGGGCAGGCCCTCGACCTTGAATTCGCGGTCCAGGTCCCACAACGTCAGGCCGTGACTTTGCACGTCCAGATCGGGGTGGCTACGGAATCGGGTGTTGTCCAGGCGCAGTGGGTCGATGTCGGCCATCAGGTGCCCGCGGTTGCGGTAAGCCGCGATCAGCTCGACGACGCGGGCGTTCTTGTCGACCACCGAGTCCGGGTTGTCCGTGCGCCACCGCACCGGCTCGTAGGGGATGGACAGTTCGAAGAAGATCTCGTCCCAGAACGCGTCCGACAGCAGCATCTCGTGCACTGTGCGCAGGAAGTCACCCGATTCCGCGCCCTGGATGATGCGGTGGTCATACGTCGAGGTCAGGGTGATGACCTTGCCCACCCCGAGCTCGGCGATGCGCTGCTCGCTGGCGCCCTGGAACTCGGCGGGGTATTCCATGGCGCCGACGCCGATGATCGCGCCCTGCCCGGCCATCAACCGGGGCACCGAGTGCACCGTGCCGATGGTGCCGGGGTTGGTCAGCGAAATGGTCACGCCGGCGAAGTCCTCGGCGGTGAGCTTGCCGTCGCGGGCCCGGCGCACGATGTCCTCGTAGGCGTCGACGAACTGTGCGAAGCGCAGCGATTCCGAGCCCTTGATGGCGGCCACCACCAAGGAGCGCTTGCCGCCGGCACCCTGCAGGTCGATGGCCAGCCCGAGATTGGTATGGGCTGGTGTGACCGCATTGGGCTTGCCGTCGACCTCGGCGAAATGCCGATTCATGTTGGGGAACTGCTTGACCGCCTGCACGATCGCGTAACCCAGCAGGTGGGTGAAGGAGATCTTGCCGCCGCGGGTCCGCTTGAGCTGGTTGTTGATGACGATGCGGTTGTCGATCATCAGCTTGGCCGGCACGGCCCGCACGCTGGTGGCCGTCGGTACCTCCAGGGAGGTGGACATGTTCTTGACCACTGCCGCCGCGGCGCCGCGCAACACCTGAAGCTCGTCGTCGGCGAGCGGCGCGGGAGCCTGGGAGGCGGCGGGCTTGGCGGCTGGGGCCGCCGGCGCCGGGGCCGGCTTGGCGGCCGGGGCCGGCGCGGCCGGGGCGGCTGGGGCTGCCGGTGCCGCGGGGGCGGGAGCTGCAGGCGCGGGGGGAGCCGGTTGCGCAGGCGCAGCCGGCCGGGCCGCGCCGTCTACGCGTTGTGCGTCGGGGGAGTAGTCGGCCAGGAACTCGTGCCAGCTCGGATCCACGGAGGAGGGATCCTCGCGGAATTTGCGGTACATCTCCTCGACTAGCCACTCGTTCTGACCGAAGGGTGAACTGATACCGCTCACGACAGCTTCTCGCCTCGATTCCTGGTCGTTCGGCGTGGCACTTGCGCCCGCGCCCGCCTGCCTTACAAAGGCTAGCCCCTCGGAGATATTCCGCCAGGCGCGCGGCCGATTGTCCGCCGGCCGCGATCCAGCCGACGGCTATGCGGAGTGGGCGTCACCGTCGTGCAGGGCGGGCACCAGGTGCAGGTTCACCGGCCAGCGGCGGGCCGGGGGACCGAACGCCGTGCGGGCGTTGCCGATGATCTTTTTGCCCATCAGGCGATTCCCGATGGCGCCGATCAGCGCCCCCAGGCCGACGGGCAACAGCTTGCCGAACGCCAGCGCTCCGCGGCGCAGGGTGAAGCGCTTGACGAAGTACCGCAGCAGCCGTGAGTTCAACTCCTTGACCGCCGGAAGCGGGAGCGCGGCCACACCCGCCGAACCTTCGGCGAGCCACGCTCCGCTGGTGCGGCCCGGGCCGAGCAGGTCGGCGAGCGCGCCCTTGCCCTGGTCGCCCACCAACACCGCCAGCACCAGCGCGCGGCGCCGATCCCGGTTATCCACCGGAATGCCGTGGACCTCGGCGACGGACAGCACGAAGAACGCCGTGGCCTCCAGGAAGACCGCGGTCTCCCCGGCAACCGCGGACAGCGCCATCAGGGTGCCGATCGCCGGCACCGCCGCGGTGGCGCCCACCGCGGCGCCGCTGGCCGTCGCCGCTGCCAGGAATCGCTTCTCCAGCTTTGCGATGACCTGTGCCGGGTCGGCATCGGGGTCACTTCGGCGCAGTCGTTCCACATAGGCCCGCACCGCCGGGCCCTGCACCCGCTCGCTGCGCTCGATGACCCGCGCCAACACCCGGGCCGCCATGGTGGGCTTCTCTTCGTCGAAGGTCGGCGCCGGAGCCTGCGCCGGCCGTCGCCGTCGAAAGATGCCCATCGTTGCCTCCCGTTTCGACTCGGTGGTGTTCAGGCTAACGCGCTGGTGATTGTTTACCCGTTTCACCGGTTGTGACCGTCACTTCGCAGCGAACAGCGCCGCGGCGATCCGAGTTGTTCCCGGCATCATCTGTCCGTAGCGTCGGATGAGGTGGCCTGGTGCCCCGAACAGCACAGCGCAGCGATGGGAGGGGCGGCGCTTGAGCAGCACGTACGACGACCCGGAGCGCGCAGTTATCGCACGTTCCGGTCCGGCGCGCTCGGCTGATCCGGTCAACCCCTGGAACGCCTTGTGGGCGATGATGCTCGGCTTCTTCGTGATCCTGGTGGACTCCACGATCGTGGCGGTCGCCAATCCGAGCATCATGGCGGCGCTCGACATCGGCTACGACACGGTGATCTGGGTTACCAGCGCCTACCTGCTGGGCTACGCGGTACCGCTGCTGGTCGCCGGTCGTCTCGGTGACCAGTTCGGGCCCAAGAACCTGTACCTGATCGGGCTGGCGGTGTTCACCGCGGCGTCGCTGTGGTGCGGCCTGGCCGGCGGCATCGAGATGCTGATCATCGCCCGGGCGGTCCAGGGCGTCGGCGCCGCCCTGCTGACCCCGCAAACCCTGACGGTGATCACCCGCACCTTTCCTCCGGAACGGCGCGGCGTGGCCATGAGTGTCTGGGGAGCGACCGCCGGGGTTGCGACGCTGATCGGGCCGCTGGCCGGCGGCGTGCTGGTGGACCGGCTGGGCTGGGAGTGGATCTTCTTCGTCAACGTCCCGATCGGCGCCATCGGCCTGGTCTTGGCCATCGTGTTGATCCCCGAACTGCCGGTTCATCGTCATCGTTTCGACCTGCTCGGCGTCACGCTGTCGGGGGTCGGGATGTTTCTGCTGGTCTTCGCCCTTCAGGAGGGCGAGTCTCAGGGGTGGGCACCGTGGATCTGGGCGCTGATCCTCGGTGGCATCGGCTGCATGGCGGCCTTCGTCTACTGGCAGGCAGTCACCCACGGCGAGCCGTTGGTTCCGCTGCACATCTTCCGCGACCTCGACTTCGGGTTGGCCAATATCGGTGTGGCCGTCATCGGGTTCGCCGTCACCGGGATGGTGCTGCCGGTGATGTTCTATGCGCAGGCGGTCTGCGAGATGTCACCGACCCGGTCCGCCCTGCTGACCGCCCCGATGGCGATCGCCAGCGGAGCGCTGGCCCCGGTGGTGGGAAAGATCGTCGACCGCGCCCATCCCCGGGCGGTGGTCGGATTCGGCTTTTCGGTGCTGGCGATCGGGCTCACCTGGCTGTCCATCGAGATGACCCCGCTGACCCCCATCTGGCGGCTGGTGCTGCCGTTCGCGGTGATCGGGGTCGGAATGGCGTTCATCTGGTCGCCGCTGGCGGCCACCGCCACCCGCAACCTTCCGCCGCATCTGGCCGGTGCCGGTTCCGGGGTCTACAACGCGACGCGCCAGGTCGGGGCGGTGCTGGGCAGCGCGGGCATGGCAGCGTTCATGACGTCGAGGATCGCCGCCGACCTGCCGCCGATGCCGGGCGGTCTGCGCCCCGAGCACGCTTCGGCGGTATTGCAGCTGCCCGAGTTCCTGCACGAGCCGTTCGCGGCGGCGATGTCCGAGGCGACGCTGTTGCCGGCATTCGTCGCGCTGTTCGGCGTGGTCGCCGCGCTGTTCATGGTCGGCTATGTCATCGACCCGGCCCGCCGCACGAGCGGGCGGAGTGACCACGCCCGCGATTTCGACGACTTCGATAGTTTCGACGACTTCGATGGCCCCGACGATTTCGACGAGCTCGACGACCTCCCCGATAACGCCAGAGTCCCCGAACGCGTCAGCCTGCCCCGACACTTCCACGCCCTGACTGCCGAACGCGACGTCGACAAACGGACCGAGCCGATCCCGGTCGTCGTCGCACCCAGGGCCCCTGGGGCCCGTCGTCCGCAGGAACCCGCCACCGAGCCGCTGACCGTCGAGATCCCCCGGGCGGCGCCGACGGTGATTGCCGAGCCCGAACCGATATCACTGCACCACAACGGCTTTGATGTCGATGCAGGGCGGCGCGATTTTCGTCCGCTGGCCAACGGGACTCCGGTGCCCGACGTGCTGGCCAAATTCGGGATCACCGGCAACAGTTCGACCCGCCGAAATCGGCACTATCGGGAGGATCCCGACGACACCGACGCCATCGGGCGGCACTCGCGGCGCGACAGCTGGTTCTAAAGCGACCGGCTACCGGGTGGTGTTGCCGACGATGTCCACCCCGGTGCCGTTCCAGTGGAATTTCACGATCCCGGCCAGCCCCGGTATGCCGCTGGCGTTTCGCAGGGCCACCGTGTCGCCGGTGGACTGCGCCAGGTCGATGCCGCTGAATCCGTAGGTGTCCGGCACCGCTTGGGCAAGGAACTCGCCGAGGTGAAACAGCACCGCGCGCGTACTCGGGTGGTCGGCGTTGGTGTTGGCCTTGACGATCACCGCCGAGATGTCGGCACACGCGCTGTAATTGCCGGCCAGCGGCTCCGGGCTCCACGGTTGCTTGCTGCGCGGGTCGTGGGGCAACTCGGAGACGGCCTTGGCGATCGCCGGGGCGGCCAGGTTGACCGCACACGGATCGGCGGGGGACGGGCGGCTCGACGGTGCCGGCGCCGTGGCGGCGGGCGCCTCAGGTGGTGCGGCAGCCGGGCTGCTGTTCTCCGGGGTCTTGGCGACGGTGGAGTCGCCCGAACCACAACCGGCCAGCAGAGCTGCGGCCAGCGCGGCGATCGCTACTGACGGTTTGGCGGCACCTGGCACACCGGGCACCGTACCGTCGACCGGCCGGCGGCCCGGGGAGGCGTGGCCGATCACCGATGTCGGGTCTGCCACTGCCGGCGATCAACAGTGGCGCTAGGCGGGCCTCTTTGCCCGTAGACTGCTAAACGCTATGACCTCGCCTGATGCCCCCGCTGAGCCGTTCCCGGACACCACTGGGTCCCTCGTTGACCCGCCCACCCCAACTTTCGCCGACCTGCAGATCCATCCCTCGGTCCTGAAGGCCGTCGTCGACGTCGGCTATGAGACGCCCTCGGCGATTCAAGCCGCCACCATCCCGGCCCTGCTGGAGGGTTCCGACGTGGTCGGACTGGCGCAGACCGGGACCGGCAAGACCGCCGCGTTCGCCATTCCGATCCTGTCGCGCATCGACACCACCAGCAAAGCCACCCAGGCGCTGGTGCTCGCGCCCACCCGCGAGTTGGCGCTGCAGGTCGCCGAGGCATTCGGGCGCTACGGTGCGCATCTGCCCCGGATCAACGTGCTGCCGATCTACGGCGGCGCGTCCTACACGGTGCAGCTTTCCGGGCTCAAGCGCGGCGCGCAGGTCGTGGTCGGTACTCCCGGCCGGGTCATCGACCACCTGGAACGCGGCAGCCTGGACTTGTCGCACCTGGATTACCTGGTGCTCGACGAGGCCGACGAGATGCTGCAGATGGGTTTCGCCGAGGACGTCGAGCGCATCCTGGCGGACACCCCCGAGTACAAGCAGGTCGCCTTGTTCTCGGCCACCATGCCCTCGGCCATTCGCCGCATCACCAGCCGCTACCTGCATGACCCGGTGGAAGTCACCGTCAAGGCGAAAACCACCACGGCGGAGAACATCACCCAGCGCTACATCGAGGTCGCCGGGCCGCGCAAGATGGACGCCCTGACCCGGGTGCTCGAGGTCGAGCCCTTCGAGGCGATGATCGTGTTCGTCCGCACCAAGCAGGCCACCGAAGAGGTCGCCGAAAAGCTGCGCGCCCGAGGGTTTTCCGCGGCGGCGATCAACGGTGACATCGCGCAGGCGCAGCGGGAACGGACCATCACCGCACTGAAGAACGGCAACATCGACATCCTGGTCGCCACCGATGTCGCCGCCCGCGGACTCGACGTCGAACGCATCTCCCACGTGGTCAACTACGACATTCCCAACGACCCCGAGGCCTATGTGCACCGGATCGGGCGCACCGGGCGGGCCGGGCGCTCGGGAACCGCGCTGCTGTTCGTCAACCCGAGGGAACGCCACCTGCTCCGGTTGATCGAGAAGGTGACTCGGCAGAAGCTGGTCGAAGCGGAGCTGCCCAGCGTCGACGACGTCAATGCTCAGCGGGTCGCCAAGTTCGCCGACGCGATCACCAACCACCTCAGTGCGTCGGGCATCGAGTTGTTCCGCCGCCTGGTCGAGGACTACAGCCGCGAGCACAACGTGCCGATGGCCGACATTGCCGCCGCACTGGCGCTGCAGTCCCGCGACGGCGAGGCGTTCCTGATGGTGGAGCCGCCGCCGGACAAGCGGCGCGAACGCGTCAAGTCGGATCGCGATGGCGGGCGGGACGACCGCAAAGGCGACCGCAAGGGCCCCCCGAAGGACGGGTTCGCCACCTACCGGATATCGGTCGGCAAACGTCACAAGGTCAACCCGGGCGCCATCGTCGGGGCGCTGGCCAACGAGGGTGGCTTGCACCGCAGCGATTTCGGCAACATCAGCATCAAGGTGGACCACTCGCTGGTCGAGCTGCCGGCCAAACTCTCCGGCAAGACTCTCAAGGCGTTGGAACAGACCCGAATTCAGGGCCAGCTGATCAATCTGCGCCGCGAGCGGCCGTCCGGCAAACCCGATCGTCGCGGCGAAGGTGGGTTCCGGAAACGGACCGAATGATCTTGCCGCGCGACGAGGTCGCCCAGGGCGGGCTCGAGCAGGTCGCTGGGGTGGATCGGGTCGCGTCGCTGACCGGCGTGCGTGCGGTCGCCGCGATCCTGGTGGTCGGCACCCATGCGGCCTACACCACCGGCAAGTACACCCACGGCTACGCGGGGTTGCTGGGTTCCCGGATGGAGATCGGGGTGCCGATCTTCTTCGTGCTCTCCGGTTACCTGTTGTTCCAGCCGTGGGTGCGGGCCGCCGCACTCGGGCGGCCGGACCCCTCGGTGCGGCGCTACGCCTGGCACCGGGTGCGGCGCATCATGCCCGCCTATGTGGTCACGGTGCTGCTGGCCTACGTGATCTACCACTACCGCACGGCGGGCCCGAACCCTGGCCACAACTGGATCGGGTTGTTGCGGAACCTCACGCTGACCCAGATCTACGCCGACAACTACATGTTCGGTTACCTGCACCAGGGACTCACCCAGATGTGGAGCCTCGCAGTCGAAGTCGCCTTCTACGTGGTGCTTCCGCTGCTGGCCTATGCAACAGTGGTCTGGCTGTGCCGACGGCAGTGGCGGCCGGGGCTGTTGTTGGCCGGGCTCGCGGCGGCGGCAGCGATCACACCGGCCTGGTTGACGCTCGTACACACCACCGACTTTCTGCCCGACGGTGCCCGACTGTGGCTTCCGGGTTATCTGGCCTGGTTCGTCGCCGGAATGATGCTGACGGTGCTGCAGGCGATGGGCGTGCGCTGCTACGGCTTCGTGGCGATTCCGTTGGCGCTGATCTGTTATCTCATCGCGTCCACGCCGATCGCCGGGGAACCCACCACGTCACCGGCCAAGCTGTCCGAGGCCCTGGTCAAGGCCGGTTTCTACGCCGCTATCGCCGCCTTGATGGTGGCGCCGCTGGCGTTGGGCAACCGCGGCTGGTACGCACGGCTGCTGGCGAGCAGGCCGATGGTGTGGCTCGGGGAGATCTCCTACGAGATCTTCCTGGTGCACCTAGTGCTGATGGAGGTGGTGATGGTGGAGGTGCTGCGCACCCCGGTCTATACCGGGTCGATGCTGGCGCTGTTCGTGGTCACCATGGTGGTCACGGTGCCCGTCTCGTGGCTGCTGCACCGGCTCACCCGGGTGCGGAGTTGAGCCGCCCCGGCGACGGCGCGGTCTCTCGCCCTCCCGCCGAACGTGAAGTTGTCTTCACGCTCACGGGGGCAGATTCATACGGTCAGTGCAACATCCATTGATCTGGGGGTTGTCATGCCGAGTGGGTATCCGCATTCGTTGGCG